>NZ_JALKFU020000070.1 GCF_023242965.2 Frankia sp. AgKG'84/4 | reverse complement strand
GCAGCAAGGTTGCGGACATCATCACCGGGCCAGGGGTGAGAAGATCAACGGGACGAGGTGATCCTTTCACTCGCCACTGACAATTTTCGGCCACCCGAGGTCCGCTGTGGGGTGGTCCAACCATCAACTATCGTGATCATGGTGTTCCGCGGCGCACTCCGGCCAGAACAGGGACCGGCCCGCCCCGGGAACGCGTGGGCGGGCCGGCCTGATCGGCTGGGTCAGGATGTCTCGCCGACGGTGCGGGTGGAGCGGAAGACCCAGGCGCGTAGCAGCAGGAAGCGGATGACGGTGGACAGCAGGTTCGCCAGCACCAGGACCGTCACCTCCAGGCCGCGGCTGGGGTGGGCGCTGCCCGCGTGCAGTGCGGACAGCGAACCGCTGGTCAGCGCGAGGCCGATCGCGAAGACCACGAGGCCCTGCAGGTGATGCCGGCCGGCCTGCTCGGGGCCGGTGAGGCCGAACGTCAACCGGCGGTTCGCCGCCGTGTTCGCCACCGCGGTGATCAGCAGTGCCAGCAGGTTCGCCACCTGCGCGCCGGTGAACGACCGCAGCAGCACGAACAGCACCAGGTACGCCAGCGTGCTCGCAACGCCGATGGCGCCGAAGCGCAGGAGCTGCCTCGGCAGCCCGCGGGGCACTCCCGGCACCTGCACGCCGCCTTCCGATCTCGCTGAACCCGTCGACCAACTTTGCCCGTCGCCGGCGAGTGCGGAGCCGGCCGCCGCGGTCAGCGGTCCCCGGCCGAACTCGCGGCGCAGGTCGGCGACCGGCAGCGCGCCCGAACCCAGCGCCCGCAGCAGCCGGGCGACGCCTTTGAGGTCCGCGACCGCCGTCGCGACCACGTCGACGCGGCTGTCCGGGTCGTCGACCCAGTCGACCGGCACCTCGTGGATGCGCATCCCGGCCCGTTCCGCGAGGACGAGCAGCTCCGTGTCGAAGAACCAGCCGGTGTCCTCGACCAGCGGGAGCAGCGCCGCCGCCGCCTCCGCGCGGATCGCCTTGAACCCGCACTGCGCGTCGGAGAACCGGGCGGACAGCGTCCCCCGAAGGATCATGTTGTAGCAGCGGGAGATGACCTCCCGGCGCGGCCCACGCACCACCCGGGAGGCCCGCGCGAGCCGGGTACCGATCGCCAGGTCCGAATGCCCGGTGATCAGCGGCGCTACCAGCGGCAGCAGTGCGGCGAGATCGGTCGACAGGTCGACGTCCATGTACGCCAGCACCGGCGCCGACGACATGCTCCACGCGGCCCGCAGCGCCCGGCCGCGGCCCTTCGCGTCCAGGTGCACCACCCGCACGCCCGCCAGTTCCTCCTCCAGCGCCAAGGCGATGCCAAGGGTGTCGTCGGTGCTGGCGTTGTCCGCGACCGTGATCTGGAACGGGTAGGGAAAGGTGTCCCGCAGGTGCGCGTGCAGCCGCCGTACACACGGGCCGAGGTCGTTCTCCTCGTTGTGGACCGGGACGACGACATCCAGGACGGGGCTGGGATGGCCGCCGTCCGCCAGCGTCGCTGTGCCTGTGCTGACCAGCGCCCGCTGCCCGGCAACGCGCTGCGCGGGGGCGGGAGCCGGCGCGGGGGTACCGGTCGCCTGGGATGGCATCCACGTCGTCATGCCACTCACTCTCGGTTCGCGACCTGTGCCACCCGTGTGCCGATCCTGTGGGCCGCCTGTGAGGTGCGGGGTGTCATCACCCGCAGGTGGGCCCTCGGCGGACGGGTCGTTCTCGGCGGGATCATCGTCCGGATCGGGCACGTCACACCGTCCTTTCTCGCCGTTGCGCGGTTGCCTGCCGGGTCTGCCTTCGCGTCGGGGACGCGCCGATGGCCGTGGGCGCGCGCCCGCGGGGGGCGCGGGGGGGGCAACCGCCCGGCGGGCGACCGGCGCTAGGACGCCGCGAGGAGGCCGAGCGTGTCCAGGTCGCGGATCGCGGCGCAGGCGCCGTGCGCCATCGACACGAACATCCGGTCCGCGGTGTCGGTGCGCTGCGCGGTCGCGAACATGCACCCGAGCACCGTGATCAGCGGGCCCTGCAGCATGCCCCGGCGGTAGTCGAGGAAGCAGTCCTCGGTGGAGTAGTCGCTGACCCCGAGTTCGACCAGCCGCTCGTGGTAGGCCGCGACGAGGCTGGCCTCCTGCTCCCGGCGCAGCGTCGGGGGCAGCGCCGTCGACAGGAAGTAGGCCAGGTCCCGCCCCGGCAGGCCGATGCTGAGGGTCTGCCAGTCGACGGCCAGCACGCCCGGACCGTCTGGCGGGAACAGCAGGTTGTCCAACCGGTAGTCACCGTGCAGCAGCGAGAACGGCGCGCGGGTCGAGCGCCGCCAGCGGCTGGTCAGCGCCGCCGACGCGTGCAGCGTCGCGGTGTCCTCGTCGGTCAGCAGGGAGCCGAGCCGCTCGACGAAGCCGACCGTGGCGTTGACGAGCAACCCGCCGAGAAAATCCGCCTCCTCGTCCCCGCCAGGCGAGAGCCAGGACGATTCGGCGTCGAGAGCCGTGCTGTTCCAGAACGGCGCGTGCAGACCGGCGAGGTTGCGCACCGCGTCGGCGGCCTGCCGGGCGTCGCAGCCGGCCTCCTGGCTGCCCGGCTCGGCGGGGGCCGCGTCCTCGAGCACCAGGGTGAAGCTGCGGTGGTCCGCCGAGATCGCGGCCTGCCAGCAGCGCGGGGTGCGGATGTGGGCGGTGGCGGCGAGGCGGGCGTAGAAGCCGACCTCGGCGCGGTAGCCGGGGCTGACGACCTTGCGCTCGGCGGGCTCGCCCGCGGCCATCTTCACCACGACGGTGGCGGGGGCGTCGCGGCGCGCGGCGGCCGCCGGGTCGGCGTATTCCAGGTGGACCCGGAAGTTGGCGCCGACCTGGCCGGTGCCGATGCGCTCGTAGCGCAGGCCGACGACGTCGGCGTCGACACCGCCGGCGCGCAGGGCGGCGGCGAGCCAGCCGACGGTGATCTCCGCGGGATCGTCGACGATCTGCGCCGCCGTGCCGATCCAGGCCTCGCCGCCGCCGGCCTCAATGATCTCTGTACTCACTCGACTCCCACCTCGGACCTGGCCGCCGGACGCCGGACGCCGGACGCCGGGAAGGATTCCTTCCGGCGCCGGGGGCGGCCACCATACTTGTCAGTCGATGTCAGAACTGTAAAGATGCCGGCATCGCCGCCGGGCCGTTCGGAGGACCCCCTTGTCGCTCGAAACGATCGATGTCTACGACCCCGCCATCTACGAGACGGGCATCCCGCATCAGCGTTTCCAGGCCCTGCGGACGCAGGCACCGGTGTTTCACCACGCCGACTTCGAGCGACCCGAGGGCTTCTGGGCGGTCACCCGCCACGCGGACGTCACCCGCGTCTCCCGCACCCCGGAGGTGTTCTCCTCCCACCGTTGTACCGCGATCCTCAGCGAGATGGCCGAGGAGCAGCGGGTCCAGCAGCGGCTGATGATGCTGAACATGGACCCGCCGGAACACAGCCGGCTGCGCGCCCTGGTCAGCCGCGGCTTCACCCCGCGCATGATCCGCCGGATGCGCGAGCACCTGCGGACCGCCTGCGAGACCATCGTCGACAAGGCGGTGGCCACCGGGTCCGGTGACTTCGTCACGCTGTGCTCGGCCGACCTGCCGCTGCTCGTCATCGCCGAACTGATGGGCGTGCCCGCCGAGGACCGCTACAAGCTGTTCGACTGGTCCAACGCGATGGCCACCGCCACCAGCGGGCGGGCCGCGGACAACGAGGCTGAGACCGCCGTGTTCGAGGCGTACCAGTACGCCAACGACCTCGCCGTCGCCAAGCGCGCCCACCCGGGGGATGACATCGTCAGCCGGTTGATCGCCGAGGACGAGGACGGGCAGTCGCTGTCCGAGCTCGAATTCGACCTGTTCTTCATCTTGTTGATCTTCGCCGGCAACGAGACCACCCGCAACGCCATCTCCGGCGGCATGCTGGCCATGATCGAGAACCCGGACCAGTGGGAGCGGCTGCGCGCCGACCCCGACCTCGCCCCGACGGCCGCCGACGAGATCGTCCGCTGGGTCAGCCCGGTCAACGGCTTTCGCCGCACCGCCACCCGCGACGTGGAGCTCGGCGGCCAGCTCATCAGGGAGAACGACAAGGTCGTCATCTTCTACGCGTCGGCGAACTACGACGAGACGGTGTTCGTCGATCCGTACACGTTCGACATCGGCCGCACCCCCAACCCGCACGTCGGCTTCGGCGGCGGCGGGCCGCACTTCTGCCTCGGCGCGCACCTGGCCGGCCTGGAGATCGAGCTGATGTTCCGCACGCTCGCGGCGAAGGTCGCCCGGGTCGAGCTGACCGCGCCGCCGAGCCGGCTGCGGTCCAACTTCGTCAACGGCGTCACCGCGATGCCGGTGCGGATCATTCCCGCCTGAGAGCGGACCACCAACGACTGTGGGCTGACCCCTTCGGGGGCCAGCCCACAGTCGTCCTAGCTGGTTCTTCCCAGCCGACCTTCGTGCTAGCCGGCCTTCGTGACGACCCCGCAGACCAGCGGGGGCGCGCTCCACTTGCCGTCCTTCAGGTGCGCGATCGTCGCACACGGCACGGACGTGACGTGGTTCAGCGGCCAGCGGGACTCGGCCACCAGGCCGGGCCGGTAGTACGTGTAGCCGCCGCCGTTGAGCGTCTTCAGGAACGAGCTGACGGTCAGGTTCGGACCGGTCTTCGTCAGGGCGTCCACGGTGAACTCGGCCGAGAGGTACCCGGCGACAGCAGTGAGGCTCAGCGGCGCGCCCGGGGCGTATTTCTGGAAGTCCTTGGCCATAGTGGCGACCGCCGGAACGTTCGTGGCGAAGCCCGGCGCCCACTGCAGCAGCGCGTAGGTGTCGTCGAGCTCCTTCACGCCACTCAGGCGCGGGTCGTAGATCGGGGTCATGATGACGCCCTTGTACCCGGCGGCCTTCAGCGCGCTCGCGACCTTCGTCGAGTCACCCACCGCCGCGACCATGAAGATCACAGACGGCGCCCTGCCGCCATCGGACTTCAGGATCGCGTTGATGACGGGTGTCGCGTCGGTCAGGCCGGACACCGGGATCGGCGACTTGTTGTAGACGACCTTGAAGCCGGCCGACTGGAAGCCCTGGGAGACAGTGGTGAGGCCCTGCTTGGCCGCCTCGTTGTCCACGCCGACCACACCGACGGTCTTCGCCGCGCCGGCGGGCAGCAGCGGCGCCACGCCGACCGAGCCGCCGGTGTCGACGGTGCGCTGCTGGCCGGGCTTGGGCGCCTGGCAGCCGTTGATGCTGAAACCGAGCGCGTTGCCGCAGAAGCCGGTGTTGTTGCCCCAGCCGAAGAACGGCAGGCCCGCGTTGCAGAACGCGTCGTTGTAGTTGCCGTTCATGACCGTGACCGGCGACGCCACGAAGACCTGGTCCTTCTCGACGATCGCCCGGGCCTGATCGGCCGTGCGGCCCGGCTCGGTGCCGTCGTCCCGCGAGCCGATGTAGTCAATCTTGCGCCCGTTCACGCCGCCCTCGTCGTTGGCGCGCGCGAACCGGACCTTCGCGCCCACGTCGGCGTCGCCGAACGCCACGCCCGTCGGGCTCGTCTTGGAGACCAGTCCGCCGATCTTGATCGACGTGGGGCGTGGTCGCCGTCAGCGACGTGCGGTGACGCCGACCTTCACCACGGGTGCTCGCCCTGGCGGCGCGACCACAGGCCAAGGGTCACACCGGGACAGCCACCCGGCCCCGATGAAGGCTGGCGCCGCAATTTTCTACTACCAGCCGTAGTGTAAATGTCAGCGCCGCTACGCGCACTCCACGCCACCGCAGCCGCGGGCGGGGCCTCAGCAGGACTGCAGGAACCGGTCCAGCACCCGCACGCCGAAGCGGAGCGACTCGACCGGCACGCGCTCGTCCACCCCGTGGAACATGCCGGCGAAGTCGAGGTCCGCGGGCAGCAGCAACGGCGAGAAACCGAAGCAGCGGATCCCCAGCCGCGAGAACGACTTCGCGTCGGTCCCCCCGGAGAGCATGTACGGCACCGGGTGGGCGATCGGATCCTCGGCCCGCAGCGCGGCGGCCATCGCCGCGACGAGGTCGCCATCGAAGCTCGTCTCCACGGCGGCGTCGTTGACGATCCACTCCCGGTGGATGTCCGGCCCGAGGATCTCGTCGAGCTGACGGTTGAACTCCTCCTCTTGGCCCGGCAGGTAGCGGCCATCGACCAGCGCGCTGGCCTGCCCCGGGATGACGTTCACCTTCTCGCCGGCACGCAGCGCCGTCGGATTGACGGTGTTGCGCAGCGTCGCGCCGATCATCCGGGCGATCGGGCCGAGCTTGGACACCGTGCTCTGCAGGTCATCGAGGTCGAACTCGACGCCGAGCGCCTCGCCCAGCTCACCCAGGAACACCCGCACCGTCGGCGTGAGAACCAGCGGGAACTCGTGGCGGCCCAGCCGCGCCACCGCCTCGCACAACGCCGTCACCGCGTTGTCGTCGCTGATCATCGACCCGTGCCCGGCCCGGCCCGTCGCCGTCAGCCGCATCCAGGCCAGCCCCTTCTCGGCCGTCTCGATCAGGTAGAGCCGCAGATCATCGGACACCGTGTAGGAAAAGCCGCCGACCTCCCCGATCGCCTCGGTGCAGTCAGCGAAGTGGTCACGGTGGTTCTCGACCAGCCACCGGGCACCGAGCACCCCGCCGGCCTCCTCGTCGGCGAGGAACGCGACGACAAGATCACGCGGTGGCCGCCGGCCCGAACGGACGATGTCCCGCACGACCGCCAAGGTCATCGCGACCATGTCCTTCATGTCCACGGCGCCCCGACCCCACAGGCAGCCGTCCACCTCCTCCCCGGAGAACGGCCCGACCCGCCACTGGCTGGCGTCCGCGGGCACGACATCGAGGTGGGAGTGAATCAGCAGAGGCGGGCGCGACGGGTCCCGGCCCTCGATCCTGGCGATGACGCTGGTCCGCCCCGGCGCCGACTCCAGCAGCGTCGGCTCGATGCCGACCTCGGCGAGCTTCCCGGCGACGTACTCGGCGGCCGGACGCTCATGGCCGTCTCCGTCGCCACGGTTCACCGACTCGAAGCGCAGCAGGTCCCGACACAGCTCGACCACCTCACGCTCGGCCACCGGGCTGGTGACCGGCAGACGCAGAGGTCCGGACGGGCTCGGGTGGGCAGAGGCCGCGGGCGGGACGCTGGGCATGGGACCAGTCTGCCCTGCCGAAGATGCGAAGAGCGCCCACGGGCCCTAGCGTGAAACAGTGCCGTAGCGGAACTGCAGCACTCCGTCGCGTTACGCCTGGTCGGAGCGGGTCGACGGCCCGAGGGCGGGTCTCGGCGGGACTGCCTGCCGGAGGGGGCCCACCATGACGATCGCCTACCCGTGCCCACGCGCCGATCTCGGCTGCGCCGCCGCCTTCGCCACCGGTGGCGACCTCGACTGGCACCTGCACCTCACCCACGGCTACCGCGGCACCTACCGGATCTGGACGAGCCTGCGCCCGCCGCGCCCCCTGGGCCCGACGCCGCCCCGCCACGTCCCCGACGGCCTCGTCGAGGGCCCCGGCACCCTCACCATCGCCGAACGCCGCGCCGCCCAGGATGGCCACGACGACCCGGCCCCGGCCCCGGTGACCGTCGCCGACGCGGACCCGCTCACCGGTCTGCGCCCCTCGGCGACGACGGGCGCCGCCACCAGCCACCGCCGCAGCCGCCGCCACGTCCGCATCTCCCGCTGAGAAGCCCCGCCGAGAGTTCCGCGGCGCACCAAGATCCGAGTGTTCCGCGGCGCACCAAGATCCGAGTGTTCCGCGGCGCACCAAGATCCGAGTGTTCCGCGGCGCACCTGGCCGGGGCTGGCGCCCCGGCGGGTGCCACCCGGCTTCGAGGAGCTCGGCACTCCTCGCCGACGACGGTCCCCGTCGCGGCACCGCTACGCGGAGTCGGGAACGGGCGCTCCGCAGGGTAGGCCGGCGGCGAGGTGCGCCTCGTAGGACGGTCGCCAACGTGCGACGGCGGCGGGACCGTGTGGTCCGTCGCCGGGTCGGCCGGCGAGGACCAGGTCGAGTTCAGCGAGGCAGACCGCCCAGCCGGCGGCATTGCGCGCGGCGGCATCGAGATCCGCGAGCACATTGGCCAAGACGAGTCGTGTGCCCGTGACCCCTACGGGTTCGAGCGTGAGGTGCAGTTCGTCGCCGCCCCAGGTGAACCCCAGGTACCGCGGCGGGTCGTAGGCCAGGACCTGGCCGGTCGAGTCGGTCAGGTTCGGATCGCCGGAGAAGGAGACGGTGCCCCCCGAAGCCGGCTCGATCGTCATCGCACCGGGGAACCAGCGGGCCAGCTCGCCCGGTTCGCTGACCGCTCGCCACACCCGTTCGATCGGATGCGGGTAGTGGCGCTCGAACCGCACGGCCGGCCGGCCGTCGAACTCGATGTGGCTGCCCAGGTCCATCCAGGTCTCCCTCGCGCTCAGCCGGCCGATCCGGGTCCGTCCGGGTCGGCCACGGTGTCCGGATGCTCGCCCGTGTCCGGATGCTCGCCCGTGTCCAGGTACTCGCCCGTGTCCAGGTACTCGCCGAGCCGGTCCAGGGCCGGGTTCCACAGCCGCCGGTACGGCGCGAGCCACCGGTCAAGCTCGGCGAGCGGCGCGGGGTCGACCGTGTAGAGCCGCCGCTGCGCCGAGACCTCGACCCGCACCAGCCCGGCCGCCCGCAGCACCCGCAGATGCTTCGAGGTCGCCGGCTGGCTCAGACCGAGGGCATCGACGATCTCGTGCACGGCGTGCGGCCGCGCCCGCAGCAGCTCCAGCATCTGACGCCGCCGCGGATCGGCCAACGCCACCCACTGTCCGTCCCGCACACTCCCAGTATGCCATCAGACGCATATAACCAGCAAGGCATGGCGGGCCTCTGGTCGGGGTCGGACCTCGCCGCACCGGGCACATCTCGCACCAGGGCGCTCGCCGGTGACGCATTTTTTGACCTTGCTGACGCGCTATCACGAAATGGTCAGGTCATTTCATCGGCGACTCAACCCCACCGCTGCGAGAGCACACACCCGGACACCCGGACACCCGGTCGCCTGCCACTTCCCAGAGCGCAGGGACGTGCTCTGACCATCCGCGGACCCATCACTACCGTGTGGGCGACGAAGTGGGCAGGATGGACGGATCCGCACGTGCCCCGGATCGGCGCCGCCGACCCTATCCCGCGGGCCGCGACCCGAAGGGTGGACTGGCCGATGTCTCCGTTGACCGCGTCCTCGTCCCCGAACAGCTCCCCCGCCGACCTCCCCCCGACGGCAGGGGCCACCCCTGAGGTCATCGTCCGGCGCGAAGGCACGCACGGCCGCCTGGGCCGGATCACCCTCAACCGGCCCGGGGCGATCAACGCCCTGACCGCGTCGATGGTCGACGTTCTCGACGAGACGCTGCGGGACTGGGCCGACGACCCGGGGGTCACCGCGGTGCTCCTCGACGGCGCCGGTTCGCGCGGACTGTGCTCCGGCGGTGACATGCGGGCGGTGCGCTCCGCGGTCCTCGCCGACGAGCCGGAGCGGGCGCTGGCGTTCTGGGCCGCCGAGTACCGGCTCAACGCACGCATCCGCCGCTTCCCCAAGCCCTACATCGCGATCATGGATGGCGTCGTGATGGGCGGCGGCGTCGGCATCTCCGCCCACGGTGACGTCCGCATCGTCACGGAACGCTCCGTACTCGCGATGCCCGAGGTCGGCATCGGCTTCGTCCCCGACGTCGGCGGCACCTGGCTGCTCTCCCACGCCCCCGGCGAACTCGGCACCCACCTCGGCCTCACCGGCGCCCGCTTCGGCGCCGCCGACGCCATCACCGCCGGCTTCGCCGACCACTACCTGCCCGCCGCGGAGATCCCCGCGCTGCTCGAGGTCCTGCGCGGCGCCGAGGACCCGGCCGACGCGATCGCCCGCTACGACCTCGGCGCCTTCGCGCCGCCGCCCGGGCGCCTCGCCGCCGACCGCGGCTGGATCGACGACCTCTACCGCGGCGACGACCTCGGCCGCATCGTCACCCGGTTGATCCACAGCGTGAAGCCCGCCGCCCGCGACGCCGGCACGGAGATCTCCGCGCAGTCCCCGACCGCGCTGGTCGCCACCCTGCGGGCACTGCGCGCCGCGGTGACGTTCGAGAACCTCGAGGAGGCGCTCGACCAGGAGTACCGGATGGCGAACGCCGCCCTGTCCACCCCCGACCTGGTCGAGGGCGTCCGCGCCGTCCTCGTCGACAAGGACCGCGCCCCGCGCTGGTCCCCCGCCCAGCTCGCCGACGTCAGCCAGGCCGAGGTGGACCGCTTCTTCGCCCCCGCCGACCCCGACCTCGGCCTGGGGCTGGCCGCCGCGTTCGCCGAGGTCCACGACCTCTGATCCACGCGCCGCGCGTCACCGTTCCCGGTGACGCGCGGCTTCCACCCCCCTTCTCCCTTCCCGCCATCCACGGCCGGCTCTGGCGTCGTCGGCGCGCCCGGCGACGGGCGGCGCGAACCGCTGAGCCCACGGGCGCCGTGTGTCGTACCGTGCCCGTACGCGGTGTGCTGGGTGACATGTGGAGGTGGCCCGTGCCGGTCGAACGGCTGCTTGCCACGCCCGAGGCCGAGGCGCTCGTCGAGCTCGCCCGCACCATCGCCGAGCGGGAGATCGAGCCGCGCGTCGTCGCCGACGAGGCCGACGGGCGGTTCCCCCGGGAGGTCTTCGCGACGCTGGGCGCTGCGGGGCTGCTCGCGCTGCCCTACCCGGAACGGTTCGGCGGCGGCGGGCAGCCCTACGAGGTGTACCTCCAGGTGCTGGAGGAGATCGCGTACCGGTCGGCGTCGGTCGCCGTCGGCGTCAGCGTGCACAGCCTGAGCTGCTACCCGCTGGCCCACCACGGCAGCGATGCGCAGCGCGACGCGCTCCTCCCCCGGCTGCTGTCGGGCGTACCGCTGGGCGCCTACAGCCTGTCCGAGCCGCACGCCGGCTCCGACCCGGCGGCCCTGACGACCACCGCCCGGCGCGAACCGGTCGGCACCGATGGTTATCGGCTGGCCGGGACGAAGGCGTGGGTGACCCATGGCGGTGTCGCCGACTACTACACCGTGTTCGCGCGCACCTCGGCCGACCGCAGCGGCGGCATTTCCTGTTTCCTGGTCGACGGCGACAGCGAGGGCCTGATCATCGGCGCACCGGAACGCAAGATGGGCCTTACCGCCTCCCCGACCACGCAGCTCGTCTTCGACCATGCTCTCGTGCCCACCGACCGCCTCATGGGCGGCGAGGGCGCGGGCCTGCGGATCGCCCTGTCCGCCCTGGATGCCGGCCGCCTCGGCATCGCCGCCTGCGCCGTCGGCCTCGCCCAACGCGCCCTCGACGACGCCGTCGCCTACGCCCGGGAACGCCAGACGTTCGGCCGCGCCATCATCGACCACCAGGGCCTCGGCTTCCTGCTCGCCGACATGGCCGCCGCCGTCGACTCCGCCCGCGCGACCACCCTCTCCGCCGCCCGCCTGCGCGACACCGGCCGCCCCGCCGCCCGCGCCGCCAGCATCGCCAAACTCGTCGCCACCGACGCCGCCATGCGCGTCACCGAAAACGCCGTCCAGGTCCTCGGCGGCGCCGGTTACACCAAGGATTACCCCGTCGAGCGCTACATGCGCGAAGCCAAGGTGTTCCAAATCTTCGAAGGCACCAACCAGATCCAGCGCATGGTCATCGCGCGAGATCTCGCCCGCGGCTGATCAGGGTTCCGTGTCCGCATTTCAGAGCCCCGACCTCAGGTACGAGTAGCTCGGCCCACTTTGAGAAAGTTTCCAGCCGCGTCTGGCTACAGCAGAGCACGCCCAGGATGACTGCCCGACCATCAGCACACCGGGCGGTACTGGAAGCCCAACGCGGCCGGCTCGACCTCGCCAGGACGTCCATACGGTGGGCGGTGAGCGAGTTGGAGGCCGCCGAGGTGTACCCGACTCTCATACTTGCTGCCGCCATCGCGCTGCGGGAACTGGGAATCGAGGACGCACACGTGACACAGGCCCGCCGGCGCGCCGAACGCGCCATCCAGCCACTCACGACACTGGACGACCTGGCGGACCGTATCGGCGTCTTCGTCCGCGACCTGCTCGGCCTTGGCGAGGCAGCCCGATGACCCGCGCCGGGTCCGCGGACCTGCCCGGCGGCGGGGCTCCCGCGGCCACGAGCAGCGATCCCGACGAGATCTACCGACTGGCGCTGGCCCGGACCGACCGAAGCGCCGGCTTCTACAACCACAACGTGCGGGTCGAGACCCCGCGGGGACCGGTTGTCGTCCGGATCCCGATCCCCGGCGCGGACACCATGGATCTGCGGATCTGGCCCGAGGCCGGCGTCGTTCAGGCGATCAATCCCGTGGTCGGTCGGGTGCCACGGCTGCTCCACGCCAACGCGGACCCCGCCTACCAGGTGGTCGAGTTCATCGCCGGCGACGTGCTCGACACGGTGGCACCACGGGGGAAGCGGGTGTTGGACCATGTGGTCCGCGATGTCGGCGAACTGTTCCGCCAGCTCGGTCAGGTTCCCCTCGGGCAGCTACCGACGCTGCCCACGGACTGGCCCACCGACGGTGACACGGGCGCGTTCGCTCACCGACTCAGCGCCATCACCATCGATGTGCATGCACGGTTCCGCGACGAGTTCGCGGATCTCTTCGCTTCCCTCGGCGTCCCCGCGGACCCCTTCGAGGCCGTGCTCGAACGCTGGCAGACCCTCTCCCCCAGACCGTTCCGCCTCCTGCACACCGACATCCACCGCAAGAATATGATCATCGATGTCGGGGTGACCTACTTCCTCGACTGGGAACTCGCCCTCTGGGGCGACCCCGTCTACGATCTGGCCGTCCACCTCCACAAGATGGCCTATCAGCCCGACGAGGACGACACGGCCCGCACCGTCTGGCGCGCCGCCGTCCCCGCCGACACCGCCATCGCGTGGACCGCCGACCTTGCGACGTATCTGGCCCACGAGCGGGTCAAGTCCGCGATCGTCGACACCGTCCGCTACACCAAGCTGATCACCGCGCACACCGAGTCCCCCGCTGCCGAGGCCGCGCTCCTCGACAAGCTCACCACCAGACTGACCGCCGCCCACGCCGTCTGGCAGACCGGCCACACGCCCGATCGGCAGAACATCGAACGGCGGGTACGAGCCACTCGCTGAATCAGGCTACTTACACCCGAGGCCGGTGAATTCCCGTGGCCGCCGCCGGGTGGGGCGAGGACGGCGGCCACCGGATAGTGCAGCGGTCTTCGCGTGCCTCGCGGCGCCTACTGCCAGATGTCGGTGATGGGGGTGGCGGTCGCGCTGTTCCCGGCGTACGGCAGGGCGTACATGTCCTCGATCGTCCGCAGGACGTTGTAGTGGTTGATGGTCTCGGTGAAGGTGCCGGTCTTCACCCCGGACCCCACGATGATGGTCGGGATGTTGTTGCTGTGGCCGCTGTCATCCTCGTCGAACGTGAGAACCAGGATGCTGTTGTGGGTCTTCGCCCATTGGGCGTAGGCGTCGATGTTGTTCTTCAGCCAGGTGTCGCCGGTCGCGATGGAGCAGTTGTGCATGTCGT
Source organism: Frankia sp. AgKG'84/4 (assembly GCF_023242965.2). Lineage (GTDB taxonomy): Bacteria > Actinomycetota > Actinomycetes > Frankiales > Frankiaceae > Frankia. The sequence goes on along the minus strand of NZ_JALKFU020000070.1, from coordinate 2,240 downwards.
TGCACTGGTTCGGGACCACGAACGACACCGTCGGCAGGGTGGCGTAGTTGGTCGGGAACCGGCTGAAGCGCAGGTTGTCCGCGGACGGAACGTTACTGAAATTGACCCAGGGGTTGTGCTTACGCGCGTAGTTGCCGCTCGTGCAGCCGGTGTAGCCGTCGGACGGCATGCTTTCCGAGTAGCCGGTGAACGTGCGCGCCGCGCCGATCAGTTCCTGGCCCAGGTTGGCGGTGGAGAAGGTGTGCGGGCAGGAGTCGTCGGTGATGCCCTGGGTGGAGCCGGAGAACAGGGCGAGGTAGTTCGGCTCGCTCGGGTGTGTCACTCCGGACGAGTGGTTGAAGCTCGCGCCCTGCCCGGCGAGGGAGTTGAGGTAGGGGGCCGAGGAGCTGCCGATGATCTGTGAGTAGGAGTGGTTCTCCATGACTACGACGACGACGTGGTCGCGGGCCGGGACACCGCCGGCCGCGTTTCCCGTTCCCGTGAGTAACACGAGCGCCCCCAACGTCATCGCCGCGACCAACGCCGCCGGTCGCAGCACACGCCGCGTTATCCCTCGCACAGTGATGCCTCCTCGCTGAGCAGTGGCTGGGCCGCCGGCCGCGGAGCCCGCAGAGTGGTTGTCCCGGCAACCGGCGGGCCTGATCGTCGTGGACCGGCCGGGAGTTCCCGGGCCGGGTTCCGGCGATGTCACCGAATACTCGGCATCCGCACTCCCCGCGGACATCCACCTGTAACCGGGGGCCCTTTACACCCCTGCTCCGCGCGGGGTCCGGTCGGCCCGGAGCACGCGGGCGGTTGTGATTCCGTACAGCTGGGCGACAGATGAAGTCCAGGTCACGGTGCTGTGAGATGGCTAGGTTCCTCCGCTAGGTCCGACGGGGGTCGGACAGAGAGGACCTCCCTGCAGATGCGTAGATCACTGTTCGCCGCGGCGGCCGCCGCCGCACTCGTGGCATTACCCGCGCTACCCGCCGCGGCCAGTCCGCCGGCGGATCCGGGCGCGCTCACGCTCGCCGTCTACGGTGACTCGCCGTACGGCACCACGCCGACGGACAACGCCGAGCTGCTCGCCTCGCCGGGGTTCATCGACTCGATCAACTCCGACCCGGCGGTCGACCTGGCTGTGCATGTCGGCGACATCCACTCCGGCAAGCAGTACTGCACCGCGCCGTATGACCAGTCGGTCGCGCGACTGTGGCAGCAGTTCAAGGTGCCGCTGGTCTACACCCCGGGTGACAACGAATGGACCGACTGCCACAAGGCGGGCGAGGGCGGCGGCACCTACGACCCGACCACCGGCAAGGTCAAGTATGTGATCGACCCGGCGACCGGCCAGCCGGTCGACTACGCCGGCGGCGACCCGGTCGCGAACCTCGCGCTCGTGCGGTCGCTGTTCTTCCCGAAGGCCGGGGAGACCCTCGGCAGCGGCAAGCTGCACGTCCAGTCCCAGGCCAAGGAGTACGACCGGGCGTTCCCGGCGGACGCGAAGTACATCGAGAACGTCCTGTTCGAGCGGAAGGGCACGCTGTTCGTCACGCTGAACGTCCCCGGCGGCTCGAACAACGACGCCGACGTCTGGTACGGCGCGCCGACGGCGAGCGCCGCGCAGACGCAGGAGGCCTCGGAACGCACCGCCGCGGACCTGCGTTGGCTCGACCACGCGTTCACCCAGGCCCGCCAGAACGGCGACACCTCGGTCGTCATTTCCACGCAGGCTGACATGTGGGACGTCGACGGCAAGAGCCCGGCCCATCTCACCAACTACGAGCCGCTGGTCGCAGGCATCGCGTCGCACACCACCGCGTTCGCCAAGCCCGTTCTGCTGATCAACGGTGACTCGCACGGCTACCGGTCCGACAACCCGCTCTCGCCGAGCGCTCCGTGCGTCACCGAGTCCGCTGCCGGCGAGGTGAGCTGCGCGAACGAGTCCTCCGCGCACCCCGGGTACGACGTGGCGAACTTCCACCGGATCGTCGTGCACGGCAGCACGACTCCGCTCGAATGGCTCAAGCTGACCGTGAAGCCCAGCGCGAACAACCCGGCGGGCGCCAACGCGTTCGGCCCGTTCGCCTGGCAGCGCCAGCCGCAGGCCTGATCCACCCCGGCGGGGGGGGGGGGGGGGGGGGGGGGGGGGGGGGGGGGGGGGGGGGGGGGGGGGGGGGCGGGGGGGGGGGCGGGGGGGGGGGGGGGGGGGGGGGGGGGGGGGGGGGGGGGGGGGGGGGGGGGGGGGGGGGGGGGGG
>NZ_JALKFU020001221.1 GCF_023242965.2 Frankia sp. AgKG'84/4 | reverse complement strand
GTAGCGCACGCCGAACATCACCACGAGGGTCACCGTGCCGCCCAGGGGCGGGACGCTCAGGGGCATCGGCCGGGGCGACGGGCGAGCAGGCCGGCGGCGGCCGGGTCGTCATGGAGTCCTCGCCGCGCTGGAACGGACTGCTGGATCCGGCCGGAGCCGGCGGTGACAACCTGAAGGAGATCGTCGGCGTGGGCCCGGTGATCGAGACCCGGCTGCGCAGCCTGGGCATCACGACCTTCGGCCAGCTCGCCCAGATGGGCGACACCGACGTGGTGCGACTGGTCGCCGCGCTGGATGGGTTCGGCGAGCGCATCATCCCCGACGACTGGATCGGTCAGGCCCAGGATCTCCAGGCCCGCCACTACGGCGGCGTCTACTGACCGCACCTGCCGCGGGGGGGCGGGCGCCCGCCGCAGCGGGTGGGACCCCTTCCGGCGGCCCGAACCCGGGCGGCGTTGCCCCACCGGCCCGGGACAGCGCCTTCGGCGCGGACCTCATCGTGCTCGCGCCCGTCGGACCACCCGCCGTCGCGCCCGACGCCAGCCTCGAACTCGAGCGCCTCGGGGAGGCGCACCTGCTGGCCGGGGTGCGGGAGGGCACCGGGGTGGTGGGGCCCCTCGTCGTCCCGGCCCGGACCGCCTGCCTGCACTGTCAGCATCTTTATCGGCAGGCGGCCAACCCGGTCTGGCCGCTGCTCGCGATGCAGCTCGTTCGACCCCGCGACGCGGGACACGATCCGTGTGACGTCACGCTCGCGAGCATGGTCGCCGCGCTGGCGGTCATGCAGGCGCTGGACTACCTGGACCACGCCGGTGGGCCCACCGGCGAACCGCGCGCCACCCCGGGTCCCCGCAGATCGGAGGAACCGGACACAAGGCGCATGGACACCCGGTCCGAAACTGAGATTTACAACACACAGTCGCCCGTATCGTCCGTTCTTCCCGCTACAGCCGACGGGACACTGGAACTGGCGTCCCCGGGCTGGCGGATCCGGCGACGGAGCTGGCCGGTGCACCCCAACTGCCCCTGTCGCAGCGCGCGAACGGCCGCCCGGCGGGCCTCGCCCGACCCGGGCGCCAGGCCGGGCTGACACACCGGCGCGCCACGCCGAGATCCGGGCGTGTCGCGCCAGGCGCCTGTCCATCACCGCGGGCGCCGCCCGCTACGGCCCAGGAGGGGGCACGATGGAGTGGTGTCCGACATCCCGCGGCGGGCCGTCGTCCGCACCGCCAAACTGGCCACGCTTCCCCTGGGGATCGCCGGCCGGGCCACGCTCGGCGTCGGCAAACGCATCGGGGGTCGACCCGCCGAGGCGGTGGCCTCCGAGTTGCAGCAGCGCACCGCCATGCAGATCTTCCGCGTGCTCGGGGAACTCAAGGGCGGGGCGATGAAGCTCGGCCAGGCCCTGTCGGTCTTCGAAGCGGCGCTGCCCGACGAGGTGGCGGCGCCCTACCGGGCGGCGCTGACGAAGCTGCAGGAGGCCGCGCCGCCGCTGCCCGCGGCCGTGGTGCACCGCGTCCTCGCCGAGGAGCTCGGTGCGGACTGGCGGTCGCTGTTCGCCGAGTTCGACGACGTTCCCGCCGCTGCCGCCAGCATCGGCCAGGTGCACCGGGCGGTCTGGTCCGACGGCCGGACTGTCGCGGTGAAGGTGCAGTACCCGGGGGCCGGGGCGGCGTTGCTGGCCGACCTGACCCAGTTGGGGCGGGCCGCCCGGCTGTTCGGTGCGGTCTCCCCCGGGCTGGACATCAAGCCACTGGTACGGGAACTGAAGGCACGCATCACCGAGGAGCTGGACTACCGCCTGGAGGCGGCCTGGCAGCAGGCCTTCGCCACGGCCTACGCGAACGACCCGGACATCGTCATTCCCCGCCCGCTCGCCGGGGCGGACAGGGTGATCGTCAGCGAGTGGCTCGACGGGATCCCGCTGTCCACCATCATCGCCGAGGGCACCCCCGAGCAGCGGAACGCCGCCGGACTGCTGCTGGTCCGTTTCCTGTACTCGTGCCCGGCCCGCGCCGGGCTGCTGCACGCCGACCCACACCCGGGCAACTTCCGCCTGCTGCCCGACGGCCGGCTGGGGGTGCTCGACTTCGGCGCGGTCAACCGCCTGCCCGACGGCCTGCCCGAGCCGATCGGCCGGCTGGCCCGCCAGACCCTCGACGGCGACGCGCACGCCGTCGCCGCGGGGCTGCGCGAGGAGGGGTTCATCCCGGCGGCCACCGAAGTCGATGCCGGCGAGCTGCTCAACTATCTCGCGCCCATGCTGGACCCGATCGCCGACGAGGAGTTCACCTTCTCCCGCGCCTGGCTGCGTGGGCAGGCCGCGCGCCTGAGCGACTGGCGCTCCGCCGCCGCCCAGCTCGGGCGCCAGCTCAACCTGCCGCCGTCGTACCTGCTCATCCACCGGAATGGTGCCCGCAAGTCTGCGGGTGTCCTCCCCGATCACGCGGACCGGGCCGATGCCCTGGGCCCGTAGGT
>NZ_JALKFU020001220.1 GCF_023242965.2 Frankia sp. AgKG'84/4 | reverse complement strand
CGGGCGGCGCCGCGCAGGGCTCCTCGATCTTCGGCGCGGCGATCGCCGCCAGCGCGGTCGGCGTGTACGCCGCCGATTCGCTCACCGCTCCCCGGCCGAGCGTGCCAGGCAGATCGGTCAGCGCGTCATACAGGTCCCGGGCCGCCTGCCGGGCCGCGCGCTGGTGCGCGGTCAGGCCGGTGCCGTCCGATTCGAGCAGCGCGGGCACCTCCGCCGTCCCGACGCCGCTCGCGGTCCGGATGGTGAACCTCGTCGACGTGGCGTCCGCGATGGGTGGCTGGCCGAAGTCCCGCTCGGTGGCGATGCCGGCGGTGGCCGCGCGGCTGACGAGTCTGCGCACACTCGCCGTCGAGATCCGGCGGAGCTGGACGTTGGGCAGCGCCGGACCCGGGTAGATCGCGATCTGCGGGCCCACGTCGATCACCCTGCCGTCGGAGTAGACGGCGACGACCGGCAGCCGGCCGATCTGCATCGTCGGCGTCACGAAACCGCCAACCGACTCCACCCGCAGCGCCACCACCGTGTCGGCACCCGGGTCCGCGGACGCGTCCGTGCCGCCACTGGCACCACCCCACCCGCCGGTGGTGGCTCCGGCACAGGCCACGGTCGCGAGAGCCACGGGTATGACGCCCGCCATCAGTCGGACGCAGCGCGCCATCATCGCCATGACCCTTTGTAACATTCTCAAGCGCCGATCCGACCCCAGGGTGGCCACCGCACGCCGAGCCGGCACGCAAGGCCGCCACGTGACAGCCGGACGAAGAATGACAGTCCAAGCGTTTTCCGGGCGGTCCACGTCCTTCGACGTGGACCGGACCCTCCCCTCAGAGCCCCGCGCCGCGCGATCGACCGCGGGCTCCGACCTGTCTCAACCAGACGCGCCGGGCACGGTGGTCAGGCGTTGCGGTAGACGAGGTAGATGTACTTGCCGCCCGCACCCTTGTTCAGGTCTACGTCGTAGCGGCGCCAGGGGGATTGCGGCTGAATCCCGGCGTTGTCACCGAGGATGACGTCCAGATCCGCGATCGGGCTTCCCTGCGTGGGGTCCTTGGTGAAGGCGGCGTAGATATAGTCGCCGCCGGCGCCCTTGTTCAGGTCGACGTCGATGCGGGTGTAGGTGGGCGGGGCGGAGTCATCCTTGCTCAGCAGAAAGATGACATTCGTGATCGGCTGGCCGGAGCCCCGCTCGAAAGCGAAGTAGAGATAGGCGCCGCCCGCCCCGGCGTTCAGATCCTTGTCGATCTTTGTCCAGCCGGATGGCGCGGGCTCACTGTCAATAAGAACGGTCAGGTTGGTGATATCACTCATCTGGACTTCACCTCTCCGTCATTTGGCCGACCCCCGCCTCGGCATCGTTTCATACGGCCGATCGCCAGACCAGACGAACGGATGAAGTATCAGCCGCGAACTCCACGACCACAACGTCGCCCAGCAACGAAGCAGAAAGAAATCGGCCCGGCGGCCTTCGAATTGCACAGACAGTAATCCAACCCAAACCAGACATTCCGCTGGTCGACGCAGGTAGCGCCTTCAGTCGGCGCACAGATTCCCGAACCCGAGAAGCACCGGGCGTTACCCGTTCTTCTCGTCCGCGACGATGCCATCACGCGGCCACGACAAGCGGCGTCATCTCTCGCCCGCGACTACCCCTCGTCAATCCGATACAGGCGAGAGGTGGGCCGCGATGACCTGCCAGCGGCCGTCGTCGTGGACCCAGGTACGGGTGTAGTCCATGACGACGGAGACCTCTTCTCCGCTGCTGCGGGCGCTGATCGCGGCACGGACGAAGGTGATGCCGGTCACCTCGTGGAGCAGGCAGTGCCGGCGCAGCTCGGCGTACGAGATCACGGCGAAGGCACCGGAGGCGTAACCCGCGACGTCCTCGGCCTTGCCGTGGAGCAGACCGTCATGCCCGCGGGCGACGAGATCGTCGTGCAGCACCTCGGCGAGCCCCACAGCATCATTGGCCGCCACCACGGCCTGCAGCAGATCCTCCGCCCGTCCGAGACCGACCAGATCCGCGGACTGCACCACCGTCATGATCCCTACCTTCCGCCACGACGAACACCACGACCCGGGTCCGCCAATGGCGGAATCGAGCGGCTCTCGGCGAGATCCACGTTCGCGCGTCCGCCAAAGGTACGGGGACCGTGACCGCGCCGCGGGCCCTCATCCCATCACCACGCCAGCAGATTGGCGATCTTCAAGCGTCAGTCCGTCCTCCTGCCGAGGGCGCCACTTCACGGCCACGCCGATCGGAGCCGGCTGATCCCGCACCGATCTCGTCGGCCGTGATACCGGCCGCGGAGCGGCGCGTCACCGCGAGGACACTGGGGCGTATGGCCTCCCGATCCGTTCCGCCGCAGGACCGCGGACCGTTCTGGGGCCATCCGGGCCCGGTCCGGTCGGTGGCGGTCACCCCGGACGGCCAGCAGATCATCAGCGGCGGCAACGACGGCACCGTCCGCATCTGGAACCGCGACAC
>NZ_JALKFU020001219.1 GCF_023242965.2 Frankia sp. AgKG'84/4 | reverse complement strand
TGTCAACGGCCAGTTTGTGGTCCCCGCTGGTGGCCAGATAAAAGTCCCCGGCTCCTCGGGGTTTTTCAGGGTGTTTGGGGGTGGGTGCCTCCTCTTTGGCGGGCTTGGCGCATCCGGTGGGATTCTCCTTCGGTCGCGACGACGGTGGCGTGGTGCAGGAGCCGGTCGAGGATGCTGACAGCGGTGGTGTGTTCGGGTAGGAAGCGACCCCACTGGTCGAAGGGCCAGTGGGAGGCGATCGCGAGCGCGCGGCGTTCGTAGGCGGCGGCGACGAGCCGGAACAGCAGCTGCGCGCCGGTGTCGTCCAGAGGCGCGAACCCGAGTTCGTCGATGATGATCAGGTCGTTGCGCAGCGTGGTGTCGATGATCCGGCCGATACTGTTGTCGGCGAGGCCGCGGTAGAGGGTTTCCACGAGGTCAGCGGCGGTGTGGTAGCGGACCTTGTGGCCGGCGTGGACGGCGGCGACACCCAGACCGATGAGGGTGTGGGTTTTCCCGGTCCCGGCGGGTCCGACGAGGGCCAGGTTCTCCGCCGCGCGGATCCATTCGAGGCTGGCCAGGTAGTCCAGCGTGCCGGGTGGGATCGTGGAGACGGTCCGGTCGAGGTCGTCGAGGGTCTTCACGACGGGGAACCCGGCGGCCTTGAGCCGGTTCGCGGTGTTGGAGGCGTCCCGGGAAGTGATCTCGGCTTCCAGGAGGGTGCGCAGGACCTCTTCCGGTGTCCACCGCTGGGTTTTCGCGGTGATCAGCAGGTCGGGGGCCAGGCGGCGTATCGCACCGAGGCGGAGCCGGCGCAGCGCGGTGTCGAGGTCGGCTGCGAGCGGCGGGACGGTGGCGGCGGTCATGACAGTGCGGTCAGGGCGTAGGCGGACAACGGCCGGGTCGCGACCGGGGGCAGCACCCCGGGGAGCAGGTCACCGGCGGGGCGGGGCTGGGGCAGACCGGGACCGGCCTGCAGGATCGCCCGGACGTCGGCGGCGTGCCAGCGGCGGAACGCCACCGCCCGTTCCACCGCCGCGAGCAGCGGCCCGCGGCCGTGGGCGGCTTGCAGGCCGGCGAGTTCGACGAGATCCGCGGCGAGGCGGGTGTTCCCCGCCGCGGCGGCGCCGGTCAGGAACGCCTCCGCGGCCGGACCGAGGGCGCAGAACGCCTTTTCCGCCACGGTTTTCGGCCGTGGTGCCCGGGTGGGTGCCGGGCGGGGGCCGCCGTAGTGGGCGTCGAGGACCGAGGCTTCACCGGGGGCGACCAGCCCGTGTTCGGCGAGGATCTCCCCGCTGACCGGGTCGACGATGGTGAGCTGACCCTCACCGGTTGTCAGGGTGACGGTCGTCCCGATCCACACGGTCGGGACCGAGTAGCGGGCGGAGGCGTAGCGGACACAGGACAGCCGGTCGACCTTGCGGGTCACCGCCCCGGTCGTGCCGGTCAGTCGTAGCGACGGCAACCCGCCCAGCAGCGGCCGTTCCTCGACCAGCCGGTCCGCCGGAACGGCGGCGATCTCGCTGTGGACGGCCGCGTTGACCTCGGCGCACCAGCGGGTCGCGGCCTGGTTCGCCGCGGTCAGGTCCGTGAACGGCATCCCCGGGATCATCAGGTCGCGTTTCGCGTAGCCGACGAGGTTCTCCACGATCCCTTTCGATTCCGGATCCGCGGCCTCACAGAAATCAGGCCGGAACCGGAAGTGCGCCGCGAACCGCACATATCCCGGTGAAGGAACCACGACATTCGCGACGACACCACCTTTCAAACAGCCCATCCGATCCGCGAGGACCGTCTTCGGGACCCCACCCAACGTTTCGAAGCATTCCGCCAGCAACGCGAACGTGGTGCCCGCCCGCTCATCGCCGGCGAACCGAACGAACCGGACCCGTGACCAGGCCAGCACCGTGCAGAACACGTGCAACCCGCCGAGCACACCCCAGTCGATCGCCAGCACGTCCCCCGGTGCCCAGACCGCCGGCCGGCGGCCCCGGTGATGCCCCGCCCGCCAGTCCGCCTTCGCTGCCGCGACCAGCCGGCGGAAGTTCCGCGGTGACCCGTCGTACCCCGCCGTCCGGGCCACCGGCAGCAGTCGCTTCGCGGAGATCCGCCCGCTGGTAGCCTTCACCCGGTCGGCGACCAGCTCCGCGACCGAGTCGTAGTTACGGGCCCGGCGGACCCGAGCTGGACGGCCACCACCCGCCTCGTGCCGTTCGATGATCCTGCGGACTGTCTTCGGGGTCGTGCCACACATCGCCGCGGCACCCCGATACGTGCCCACCTCCCGGTAGGCCGAAATCACGTCCATACGTTCCCTCGCAGACTTCAATAGGAGCTCCTGGGCGGTGCGGTGACTGGCTCGACACCGCCACCGTCACCGTCCAGGCCTCACGCTCCCGGCAGACACGGCATCCCACGAGGAACCGGGACCACACCACGGCCACCAGCGGGGACTCCCACCTGGCCACCAGCGGGGACCTCTACCTGGCCAACAACGAGGACTTTTTCATGGCCATGGACAC
>NZ_JALKFU020001218.1 GCF_023242965.2 Frankia sp. AgKG'84/4 | reverse complement strand
GTGCTGCTGCGCCGCGATCGCACCGCGGCGCGTTACCGTCTGTACGCGTTGCCCGGCGGGCCGCCGCGCAGGCCCGGCCTGCTGCGGGTCGCCGCCGCCGGCGTGGCGATCGACGCCGAGGTCTGGCGGATGCCGGCCGAAGCGGTCGGCACGTTCCTGCTGGGTGTTCCGGCCCCGCTCACGATCGGCACGGTCGATCTCGCCGGTGGCCCCGCCCTGGGTTTCCTGTGCGAGTCCGCGGCCGTGGCCGACGCCGAGGACATCAGCGAGCTTGGCGGGTGGCGCCCCTTTCTCGCCGGATCCCAGCCGGAGACAACACCGTCCCCAGTACCGTAGGGGGGTACCTGTCACCTGGGGGAAGGCGCGGTGGATGCACGGCTACACCAACTCCAAGGACGAGTACACCGCCCGGCTGCGGCGCATCGAGGGCCAGATCCGCGGCCTGCAGCGGATGGTCGCCGAGGACAAGTACTGCATCGACATCCTCACCCAGGTCTCCGCGGCCACCCGGGCCCTGCAGTCGGTCGCGCTCGGCCTGCTGGAGGACCATCTCGGCCACTGCGTCGCCCACGCCGCGACGGAGGGCGGTCCCGTCGCCGACGAGAAGCTGCGGGAGGCGTCCGCGGCGATCGCGCGGCTCGTGCGGTCCTGAGTCGCGCCGACGCTCCGCCGGGCGCCGTTCAGCGGGGCGCCGTTCAGCGGGGCGCCGTTCAGCGGGCTGGTTCGCCGCGCTCGCCCAGGGCCTCGACCAGGTTCGACAACGCCGGCAGCGCGGCCAGGATCGCCGTCCGGTCAGCGTCGCCCAACCGGGCCAGGGCGGCACCCAGGCGCCGCTCGTGGGCTCGCTGCCAGCCCGCGAGCGCGGCGGCCCCGACCGGCGTCAGCCGCAGTAGCGCCGCCCGGCGATCGGCCGGGTCCCGCTCACGGTGCAGGTAACCGGCGTCGGCCAGGTGCTGCACCAGCGTGGAGACGCTGTTCGGGGCGAGGCGCAGCAGGCCGGCGAGTTCCCCGACCCGGGCGCCGTTGCGTTCGGCCAGGCACTGCAACAGCTCCACCTGCGCCATGGGCAGCGACTCCCAGGTGTACTCCGTGCGGATGCTGGCACGCAGTGCCCGCCGCAACCGGTTCACGACCTCCGTCAGCAGCCGAACGTCGCGGTCCAGCCCGGCCGGGCCACCATCCGGGTCGGCCGGCGGTTGGGCGGACCCGCCGTCGGTGCCGGCCTCGGCCCTCGCGCCGACGTCGGCGGCCCGACCGCTCATCGGGGCGGCGACACGCAGATCCCGCCGCCCACGGCGGGACGGGAAAACCGCTTCGTCAAGGTGGCCACCTCCGCTTCCAGCGAGCGCGGGAGTCGGTGTCTGCGCACCCGGCGCAGAGCACGTCCACCCGCTGACGGGGCTCCCTGGCTGAAGGGAGATTACGCCGTGCGAGGCGAGTGGCGGGCACGGCCGGTGCCGATCTTGCCCTCGGGCGGCGCGGCAGGCCGGAGTAGCGTCGAGCCGGTGAGGGACGCAGCTCGGACCCCGCCTGGGTCGGTACCAGCCGCGGCGGACACGCCGAGCGTCCGTCCCGCGGGCACGGACGCGGGCGCGAACGCGGCTGCGCCGGTCGATGGGGTCGATCCGGCCGCCCGCGCCGAGCGGATCTGGCTCGACGAGCAGTCCTGGGTCGACGTCACCCGCGGGTGGCTTCGCGGCGCGGACGAGCTGTACGCCGCGATGCGCGACGGCCTGCCCTGGCGGCAGGGAACCATGTGGCGGTACGAGCGCCACATCACCGAGCCACGCCTGAGCGCGTGGATCCCGCGCGGCGGTCCGATCCCCTTTCCCCCGTTGCTGGATGCCTACCGCACGCTGCGGCGCACCTACGGCGTGGACTTCGACGGTTTCGGCATGTCGATGTACCGCGGCGGAAACGACGCGGTCGCCTTCCACCGGGACCGGGAGATGCGGTGGCTGGACGACACGGTGATCGCCATTCTCAGCCTCGGGGTGCGCCGGCCGTTCCTGGTCAAGTCCCGTCACCTGCCCGCGGGCCGGCGCCTACTCAATGATCCGGACGCGCCCGGCGGCCGGGACCTCTGCCCCGCCGGCGGTGATCTGATCGTGCTCGGCGGCCGCGCCCAGGCCGACTGGCTGCACGCCGTCCCCCGGGTCCACGGCCACGTCGGCGGCCGCATTTCGGTGCAGTGGCGGTGGACCTCCCGCTCCGGTCGTCCCGAGCAGGGGCCCGGTTACGGCGCGGCGCGCCACTTCAGCCGATAGCTCGACGGCCCCCGTCGGCGAAGCCGATCGACAGGACCCGTCGCAGCCAGCCACGGACCGGCGGGCGGGGATCGTCGACCATGGCGAGCGGGGTGGCGTCGCCTCCGGCGGGCCACGCGTGACGGTCACCGCCCGGTCCGGCCGTCGACGCGACGCGGACGGCGCCCACCCCGGCCGGCTGGACCAGACGGTCGTCGTCGGAGCAACCGGGCCGGCGGCGGCGGTCGTCCTGCGGCGG
>NZ_JALKFU020001217.1 GCF_023242965.2 Frankia sp. AgKG'84/4 | reverse complement strand
CCCCCCCCCCCCCCCCCCCCCCCCCCCCCCCCCCCCCCCCCCCCCCCCCCCCCCCCCCCCCCCCCCCCCCCCACCCCACCCCCCCCCCCCCCCCCCCCCCCCCCCCCCCCCCCCCCCCCCCCCCCCCCCCCCCCGGCCCGGACCGTCAGCGGCGGGTGAAGCGGAGGGCGGGCGCCAGCCTGTCCGCATACCAGGCACTCAGCAGAATCAGCCCGAACGTCACACCGAGGGTTACGACGAGCCGGAGCGCCTGGCCCACGACGCCATCCAGCAGCATTCCCACGAGGGCACCCGCGGCGAAGGAGACGGTCCCGGCGACAAGGGCGTAGGCGACGGCGGCTGGTTCGGGGTTAGCCATCCCAGCCTCCCGATGCCTCCCGCGATCAGCCCCTGCCGTCTATTCTACCGCCGCCTGATGTTGGCCGTCCCCGTCGATGATCGATCATGTGGTCGCTTTCGCGGCGACGGCCGTGGGCGGCATCGCCGGGCTTCCAAACCGCCTTTCCTGGCCGGTCGCCACCGCCAGGGTCCGGGACGCGGGCGGGCATTCCGACCCCTGCCACAGGGTCGACACGGCACTCGACCCGCCCTCGAGAGCGGACCACACTGGATCCATGCGATGGATCACGACGGCGGGAAGCCGCATCGAGCTCCTCAATCCGGCAATCGAGCAGGAGTACACCGATTATCTGCTCCGGGTCACTACCGCCGACGGCACCGAGATCGGCTCTTTCGAGTCCGTCACCGACCTGCAGAACAACGTCGATCTGGCCGGGCTGCGCTCCCTCGACGACCTCGAGACGGTACGGCTGGGAAAGTAGGTCCGCCACCGGCGTTTCGACCCCGCGGGTCCCATCGCCCCTCGGGCGCAGCCGCGCCCGGCCGCGGTCGACGCAGGCCTGCTTCCCGTCGAGGCCGAGCCCTGATCAGGCCGTTCGTATGGGCGCGCCGGGCGATTCAGGCGAGCGCGGCGAGCGCGGCGCGCAGCTCGGTCCACGGGAACGCGGTGTTCTCCCGGCCCGGCTGGTCGGCACCACCGCGCGGGTCACCCGGTTCGCCGAACACCAGCCGAACTCCCCACGCACGCAGGGCCGCCACGCTGGCGGCGTAGGCGGGATGGCCCGCCAGCCCGCTGTTCGGATAGGGCGCCATGATGATCGGCAGGCCCGCGCCGAGCCCCTCGTTGAGCAGGCCGAGCGCCAGGGTGTCGGAGATGCCGGCAGCGACCTTGTTGACCGTGTTGAAGGTCGCCGGTGCGACGAGGAACGCGTCGGCCGGCGGCAGCACGTCCGGCTCCCCCGGCCTCTTGTGCCGCGAACGCACCGGGTGGCCGGTCGCCGCGACGAGCCGTGGGACGTCGAGGAATCCCATCGCGGCCGGTGTCGCGATCACACAGACGTCCCAGCCCGCAGTCTGCGCGTCCGCGACGAATTCCGGCAGGTCCCCAGCCGGATAGCCGCCGCAGGCCACCACGTAGAGCACCCGACCACCGGTTGGCATGCACACCCCTCCGCCTGAGATCTCCGCGCCCTACCCTATCGTCGCGCACACGCCCGCCACGCACATCGCCGCCGCACACATCGCCGTCATGCACATCGCCGTCATGCACATCGCCGTCATGCACATCGCTGTCACGCACGTGACCCGGACGCAACCCTGTGAAAGCCGGTGAACCGGGCCGCTGAGGGCAATGGCACAATCAGCCGACGGAACCGTCAGTCGGGGGTGGTTCCGACGGGGGTGGCGGCTGATGTCGGCGGAAGAATCCGCGGCAGAAGAGTGGGACTTTCTCCTTTCCTACACCGCGCTGGATGACGACTGGGCAGAGTGGCTGGCCTGGCAGCTGGAGTCCGCGGGGTACCGGGTCCTGATCCGCGCCTGGGACTGCGTGCCCGGTTCGAACTGGACCACCCATGTCCAGGTCGGGATCGTCGGGGCGAAACGCATTCTGCTGGTGCTCTCACCGGCCTATCTGCGGTCCCTCGCCGACGAACCCGAGTGGCAGGCCGCAGTCGCGGCGAATCCGTCGGGGTCCGAGCGCCGGCTGCTGCCGGTGCGTGTGCAGGCGTGTGAACCGGTCGGCCTGCTGGCCCGCCTCACGGCGATCGACCTGGTCGGCGCCACCAGGGAGGCCGCCGGCGCCACCCTTCTCCGGCTCGTCCGCCACGCCCTCGACGGACGGGCCAAGCCGCCGTGCGAACCCGCCTATCCCGTCCGACGATCGCCCGGCCGCGACGAACCGGACTTCCCCGCCGTCGCCCGCGGGCCGGCCCACGGTCCGGGCGACGCACCCGGGTATTCACCCACACGGGCGCGGACGTCCCCGGCCGCCGCTCCGCCCGGGGTGGACGCGGCGAGGACGCTACGGCCGGCCGGCCGGCCGGACCAGCTAGCGGCCCGGCTGTCTGCCGAGAGAGCGCCGAGCGCCCGTCGGCGCGGGAAGAGCGACCCCGGTGATCCGCGACGTCTCGCGGCCGCCCCCCGCGCCATCCGGCCACGTGAGCCA
>NZ_JALKFU020001216.1 GCF_023242965.2 Frankia sp. AgKG'84/4 | reverse complement strand
GGCGACCAGGGCCGGTCGGGGCGGCGCGGGAGCACCGGCAGCGGCCTGGTGACCGCCAGGATCTCCGCCGACGGGGCCGGACCGTCCTCGTCGCGGCCCGGGGGCAGCCGCAGCGGGATGACGTCGAGCCGGCTGGTGATGATGGTCTCGGCGGCCACGCCGGGCCGGGTCAGCGCACGCAGCAGTTCCTCGGCGCTCGGGCGCCCGGCCGACTCGCGCCGCATCGCCGCGCGGACCACCTCGCGCAGGGAGTCGTCGAGGCCCTCGAAGCTCGGATCGCTGTGCAGCAGCCGGCGCAGCTGGTCCACGGTCGGCCCGTCGCCGAACGGGGCCCGCCCCGTCGCCGCGAACAGCACCAGCCCGCCCCAGGCGAAGACGTCGGCGGCGCCGCTCACCCGGTGGCCGCGGGCCTGCTCCGGGGCCATGTACGCGAGCGTTCCCGCCACCCGTCCGCGTGGCCCGCTGGGGGCGTCATCGGACACCCGCGCGAGCCCGAAGTCGATGACCCGCGGACCGAACGAGCTCAGCAGCACGTTCGTCGGGCTCAGGTCGCGGTGCACCAGGCCGGCGCCGTGGATCGCGCTGAGCGCGGCCGCGACGCTGATCGCGACCCGCTCGACGTCCGCGCCGCCCAGGGGGCCGTGCACGGCGACGGCGCGGGCGAGGGTGGGGCCGTCGATGAACTCGGTGACCAGGTAGGGCTCGCCGTCCGGCGGGTCGACGACGTCGAGGACCTCCGCGGTGCAGAACCGGGCGACCAGGCGCCCCGCCTCGGCCTCGCGGCGAAACCGCTCCCGGTAACGCGGGATGCGTGCGACGTCGGCGCGGATGACCTTCACGGCGACCAGGCCGGTGTCGCGGCCCCGGGCGAGGTACACCGTGCCCATGCCGCCCTCGCCGAGGCGGCCGAGAACGCGGTACTCCCCCAGCTCGCGCGGATCCCCGGGGCGCAGCGGCGCCGGCCGGGTCGTTAGCCCCGTCGGCGGTTCGCGTGAGGTGACGAGGTCCAACCCAGCGAGGTCCAACCCAGCGAGGTCCAACCCAGCGAGGTCCGGCACGGCAGCATCCGGCCCAGCGACGTCCAGCCGTGCGGCGGGCTCCAACCCGGTGGCGCCGGGACCGGCTGCGTCCGCCCTGCCTACCTCCGCCTCCGTGGTTCCCGGGCCGCCGTCGTCTTTCTTCTCGACGCCCGTCAACGCCCGGTCGACGCCTGTTCCCTCGACGTCGACCTGCTCGGCTTCGTTGCCGTCGGCACCGCCGCGCGCGTCCACATTCCCTCCGTCCGGCCGACCGGAAATCGGAGCCCGGCACCCCGCGCAATGTACGGCGGCCGTTCCTCCTCCCGGTCGTTCCTATCGCGAAGTCGACACCGGACAGGTCTGCGGAACGCCGCCAGGCTCTACCGCTATGCGCCCTTACGGGCCATCGGCGCAATCCGTCAGAGTACGACGGGAAGGCACCTAAAGGCCGGGTGTATCCGCGGGACCCCGACCCTTTCGGCCGGTCTCCAGAATCGACGACGAGACCGCGTCCCTCCTACTCCCGAACGCCTGGGCGCTGACCTCGGCAATCAGCGGAGACGACGGCGGGCGGCCCGCGCCGTACAGCGCCGCACGCGTCGTGGGGAACGCCGGCGCGGGGAATCACACCGTCGGCGGCCGCGCGGCGGGCCGGGCACCGTGCCAACGCGGATCGTCTCACCACCACCTTCCGGGGATACCTGAGGCCACCGGACCGTCGGCCCCGCCGCGGGATCGCACTCGCCGCGGCGGCGCCGCGCCGTCGTCACCACCGGTCCGCCGCGGCGCCGGCCGTCAGCCCGCCCGGCGCCGGACAACGGCGAGGATAAATTCATCGACAGAACTATCCTGAGGCTTTTCCCTGATGCGCCCGGGCGCCTTTTCCTCGAGATCATTCCGTTGGCCTGTTTGTTAACATGACTTTCACAGCGGACCCGGTTTCGGCGCCATCGCGGCCATTACGATTCCCACCGGGCCCGCCTCACGGCGTCCCGTCCGACCGGCACCCGCCGGAACGAAGTCGTAGGCCAGCCACGGGATGACCGGCCGCGCGGCCGCGGTCCCGTAATTGTCGATCGGAAGTGAGGGCTCTCATGCCATTCGTCGTCACCGCCGGGTGTATTGATGTCAAGGACGGTGCCTGCCTGGAAGGCTGCCCGGCCGACTGCATCTACGAGGGCGATCGCAAGATGTACATCCACCCGGACGAGTGCACCGACTGCGGTGCCTGCGCGGTCGCCTGCCCCGTCGGGGCGGTCCTCAGCGACGACCGGGTGAAGGACCAGACCTGGATCGACAACGAGGTGGCGTTCTTCAACGATGTCCTGCCCGGTCGCGATGAGCCGCTCGGCGAGCCCGGTGGCGCGACCAGGCTGGGCAAGGTCAAGGCGGACACCCCGTTCGTGGCCACGTTCGAGAAGTGAGCACGCCGCCGCGCCAGTGACACCGCGGCGGAGCGGTCCCGGCGTCGCACCCCCGCGCCGGGAC
>NZ_JALKFU020001215.1 GCF_023242965.2 Frankia sp. AgKG'84/4 | reverse complement strand
GCACGGTGCTGGTCACCGGCGGCACCGGCACGCTGGGCGCGCTCGCGGCCCGGCACCTGGTCACCGGTCACGGCGTCCGGCATCTGCTGTTGGTCAGCCGGCGCGGGCCGGCCGCACCGGGCGCGCCCGAACTGGCTGTCGAGCTCACCGGCCTCGGAGCGGAGTCGGTGGAGGTGCTCGCGGCGGACCTGGCTGACCGGCGGGCCGCTGCGGCAGTGCTCGCGGCCGTGCCCGGCGAGCACCCGCTGTCGGCCGTCGTGCACACAGCCGGCGTGCTGGACGACGGTGTCGTCCAGGCGCTGACCCCCGAGCGGGTCGCGGCCGTGTTCGCGCCGAAGGTGGACGCCGCCGGCCACCTTGACGAGCTGACCCGAGACGCCGACCTTGACGCCTTCGTCGTCTACTCCTCGGCGGCCGGCCTCTTCGGGTCGGCTGGGCAGGGCAACTACGCCGCCGCGAACGCCTACCTCGACGCGCTCATGGCCACCCGGCGCGCGCGGGGCCGACGCGGGCTGTCCCTGGACTGGGGCCTGTGGGATCAGGCCAGCGCGATGACGGCCCACCTCGACCGGGCCGACCAGGCCCGGATCGGCCGCGGCGGCTTCCTGACCATCGGGTCGGAGGAGGGCATGCGGTTGTTCGACGCCGCTCTGGCCGGTGCGGTATCGCCGGCCGTGCCGATTCGCCCCAACCTGAGGGCGTTGCGGGCCGAGGCCGCCGCCGGCGCCGCGCTGCCGCCACTGCTGCGCGGGCTGGTCCGGGTGGGCCGGCAGCGGGGGATCGCGAGTGCCGGCCGGCTGGCCCGGCGGCTGGCGGGACTCACCTCTGCCCAGCAGGAGCAGATTCTGCTCGAACTGGTCCGCGGTCATGTCGCGACCGTGCTCCGGCACACCGGTCCCGACCAGATCAGGCCGGAAATGGCCTTCAGGGAGGCCGGTTTTGACTCCCTCACGTCGGTCGAGCTGCGCAACCGGCTGCGCAGGGCCAGCGGGCTCAACCTGCCGACCACCGTTGTCTTCGACTACCCGAACCCGCTCGCCTTGGCCCGGCACCTGCGCGACGAGATCGTGAGCACCCCCACCGAGTCCGCGCCGAGGCCGTCCACGGTTGCCGGCATCGACGAGCCGATCGCGATCGTCGGCTTGGCCTGTCGGATGCCCGGCGGTGCGGACTCGCCCGAGGCGCTCTGGCAGCTGGTCGCCGAGGGTCGGGACGCTGTCACCGGTTTTCCGGTCGACCGGGGTTGGGATGTCGAGGGCCTTTTCGACGTCGATCCCGGGCACGCCGGCACCTCCTATGTGGACCAGGGCGGTTTCCTGGACGGCGCGGGCCGGTTCGACGCCGGGCTGTTCGGCATCTCGCCGCGGGAGGCGTTGGCGATGGACCCGCAGCAGCGGCTGCTGCTGGAGACCTCGTGGGAGGCGCTGGAGCACGCGGGCGTCGACCCGACCAGCCTGAAGGGCACCGACGTCGGTGTCTTCGCTGGCGTAATGGCCCAGGGCTACGGCAGCGGTGGTCCGATCTCCCCCGAGCTGGGCGGTTTCACCGCCACTGGTGCGGCCGTCAGCGTGGCCTCGGGCCGAGTGTCCTACGTGCTCGGTCTGGAGGGTCCTGCCGTCACCGTGGACACTGCCTGCTCGTCAGCGCTGGTGTCCATGCACCTCGCTGCCCAGGCGCTGCGCTCCGGCGAGTGCTCGATGGCGCTCGCCGGCGGCGCCACGGTCATGGCGACGCCCGCGACGTTCGTGGAGTTCTCCCGGCAGCGGGCGCTCGCCGCGGACGGCCGCTGCAAGGCGTTCTCCTCCACCGCGGACGGCACCGGCTGGGGAGAGGGCGTCGGCATGGTCGTGCTGGAACGCCTCTCGGATGCCCGGGCACGCGGCCACCGGGTGCTGGCCCTGATGCGGTCCTCTGCCGTCAACCAGGACGGTGCCTCGAACGGGCTGACGGCGCCGAACGGGCCCTCGCAGCAGCGAGTGATCCGCCGGGCGCTCGCCGTGGCCGGGCTTACCGGCTCCGACATCGATGTCGTGGAGGCCCACGGCACCGGCACGGTGCTCGGCGACCCCATCGAGGCCCATGCCCTACTGGCGACCTACGGTCAGGACCGGCAGCCCGGAAACCCGCTCTGGCTGGGCTCTATCAAGTCGAACATCGGCCACACCCAGGCCGCCGCCGGGGTCGCCGGGGTGATCAAAATGGTGATGGCTCTGCGGCGCGGTGTGCTGCCCGCGACTCTGCACGTCGAGCAGCCCTCAGCTCAGGTGGACTGGTCCGCCGGGTCGGTCGAGCTGCTGACGCGGGCACGGGAGTGGCCGCGAGGAGACCGGCCGCGCCGCGCGGGCGTGTCCTCGTTCGGGCTGAGCGGGACGAATGCGCATCTGATTCTGGAGGAGGCGCCGGAGGAGGCGCCGGAGGAGGTGCCGGCGGTGGCGCCGGAGGAGGTGCCGGCGGTGGCTTTCGGGGCTGGGGGTGGGGGTGGGTTGCTGCCGGTGGGTGGTCCGGTGC
>NZ_JALKFU020001214.1 GCF_023242965.2 Frankia sp. AgKG'84/4 | reverse complement strand
GCCGATGCCGATGCCGATGCCGATGCCGACGTGGCCGTGGCCGCAGCCGCGGCGGACCAGCTCGGCCTCGTGCGCCGACAGCGACGGCGGCTGATCGCGGCGGGCGTGGCTGATCGCCTCGACGACGTCGGTCACCACCCCCCGGTAGCCCGCGCCGTTGGGTGCCACCCGCAGCATCCGCAGCACCCCGTCGGCGAGGTATTCGCCGCCGTAGTCTCCGTCCAGCACGGGCATCGACGCGATCGGCCCGGGCGGTGGGCCGGTCCGCATGGACCACCGCACGCCGATGAGCGCCGGCGACCGGCGACCGGTGAAGTGCTGGTGCCAGCGCAGGCGCTCGCGGAACAGCGACCACTCGATCCGGCACTGCGCGTCGGCGAAGTACGCGTCCGAGTACAGGGCGACCAGGACCGGCGTGAGCAGCGCCTGCGGGTTCGCCTCGCCGGGGCCGCGCGGTCCCGGCTGCTCGGCACCGGCCGTCGCGCCGCTGAACACCTCGCGGTACCCCAGCCGGTCGTGCACCCCTTTCTGCACGTCCCGGAAGAACCGCTCGACGTAGCGCCCGTCCTCGGCGGCCGCGGCGTGATGCAGCAGGAAGAAAGGACTCATACCATCACGGCCCGGGACGGAACGGTGACGCGACCGCCTCGGCCGCCTCCGCGTCCAGCGCGGGCAGTTGGTCCCGGGCGACGTCCATCACCCGGTAGGCCAGCAGGCTGACGTACTCCGCGAACGCCCGTTCGTGGCGCATGAGGTCCAGGACCGGCATGTCGTCGTAGGTGCGGCCGAGGTCTATCCGCGCGATGTGCAGCTCGGCGGCGGCCGGCGGCACCTCCGTCTCCCGGACGAGCCAGGGGACGGGAACAATGCCGGCCGGCGGTTTCCCGCCGGCCGGGGTAGCCCGCCGGATGCGTTCCTGGAAGATGCCGAACTCCCGACCGCACCAGTCACTCTCGAAATAGTCGTCAGTCCACAGCGCGACCATCACCGGCGAGGTCCGCACGGCGTCGCGCAGCGAGGTCGGCCAGTGGTCGCCGCTGCCCATCCGCTCGGCGTCGAGGAATCCCGCCGGTTCGGTCCGTCGACGGACCTTGCGGCGCAGCTCCGCCTCCAGATCCCGGTGGAACTGGACCACCCGGTCCCGGTCCTGCCGGTGCGCGTGGCTGGTGAAGAAGTAGTAGCTCGCCGCGCCGCCCGGCCCGCGCGGGAACGGGGGCGGGCCGTCCGTGCCGGGGATCGGCCGGGTGGCGAACGGGTCGACCGGGGCCGTCGCGTGGGGGCCGGGCACCAGCGCGGATCTGTCCGGGCCGCCGGTGAGCTCGGCGACCTGCCGCCGGAAGGCCGCGACCGCCAGGTCCTCGCGCGGGGCCACGAGGTCGAGGCCGTGGACCAGGGCGTCCAGCAGACCCGGGCCCGGCTGGCGGAGAGCCTCGCTGACCAACGTCGTCATGCGCACGGCCAGCCACGGCGAGGTCAGGCCGACGGTCATCCCGCTGAGCCGGCTGACCTGCGCGAACCAGTCGTCGAAGCCGTCGACGTCGGCGATGTACTCCACCCGCATCAGCGTCGCGACCAGCCGGTCGACATCGTTCACCCGGTCGGCGTGAGACGGGTCGGCGGCCGGCGGGGACCCGGCGCGGTCAACCTCGCCGTTCTCCTTCGCCACCGCGGGGATGACGTCCGGGAACGGGCTGAGATCGGCGACGAACGGCACGGTGTCCGCGTCGGCCGAGCTCGACCCGGCGGAGTCCGCCGGCGGGCCGGGCACCGGGAGGGGCCGCGCGTAGGGCTCCGCGGCGGCGAGGCCATCCGGGGGGAGGCTGGCCGCCAGTTCGAGCAGGCGTTGGCAGAGTTCCGGAGTGAGGGTGCGCTCGCGGATGAGGTAACCGCAGAGTTCCGCCAGCGGCCCCGGCCGGTGCCCGAGCAGGTCGCTGAGGCGGGCCGCCGTCGCCGGGTCGACCATCGGCGCGGCGCTCGTCAGGAGCATGACCGACTCGCGTGGGGTGAGCGGACCGATCGTCATCGTCCGTTCCCGCCAACTGTCCTCGCTGCGTTCGGTGACGACGAGGCAGTGGGCCCACGCCTGCGGCAGGTACCGTTCGACCAGCGCCGGGCTCGCGGCACCGGCGAGGACGACCAGCCAGCCGCGGCCCGCCCGCGCCCGTCGGCCCAGCTTGGCCGCCGCCTGCCCGGCAAGCTCCGCGAGCTGCCCGGGAATGTCACGGCCCGGGCCGCAGTCCACCCACCAGGCAACGTCATAGCGCAGCTGGTAGCGGTGCTGGTAGGCGCTGGCCAGCTCGGTCTCGCCGACGCCGCTGACCCCACCGGCGGGGACGAGCGCCACCCGGCCGTGCTGGCAGAGCCGGTCCCAGACCTCGGCGAGCTCGTCGTCGCGCCCGGCGAACAGCTCGTTCTCCCGGCGGCCGCGCCAGACCGGCGGGCGCTCACCGGGCCGGCGGTCTGGCCGGCCATAGGGCGCCATCGCGCCGCTCACCACGGACCGCCCCCGCGC
>NZ_JALKFU020001213.1 GCF_023242965.2 Frankia sp. AgKG'84/4 | reverse complement strand
CGGCGGACGCCGAGGACTCCCGGGACGGCACGCAACCCGCGAGCCCGTCCGGCGCGACCCTTGGCCCGCGCGGCAGCGACGACCGGTTGCGGACCTCGGTTCGGCTGACCCGCGCCGAGCGGATGGCCCGCGCCGAGCGCGGCCGCGTCCTCGGCGAGATCCAGGACGACGCGTCCGACCTGGCCGTCAGCACCCTGGAGCGGGACCCGGACTCCTGACACCGGCATAACGGAAGATCGGTACGGAGGGTGGGGAAGACGTGCGTGCGTTCGTGGCCGACGCGCAGCGGGTCGTCGTCAAGGTCGGTTCGTCGTCGCTGACGACGGCCGCCGGCGGGCTCGACGTCGAGCGCCTTGACCGGCTCGTGGCGGCGCTGCTCCCCAGAGCGGGCCAGCTCGTGCTCGTCTCGTCGGGTGCGATCGCCGCGGGTCTCGCCCCGCTCGGGCTGACCAGGCGCCCCCGGGACCTCGCCACCCAGCAGGCCGCAGCCAGCGTGGGGCAGAGTTCGCTGGTCCACAGCTACGCCGAGGCCTTCGGCCGGGCCGGGATCCGGGTCGGCCAGGTGCTGCTGACCGCCACCGACGTCGTCCGCCGAACCCACTACCGCAACGCGCGGACCACGCTGGACCGGCTGCTCGAGCTCGGCGTCGTCCCGATCATCAACGAGAACGACGCCGTGGCCACCCAGGAGATCCGCTTCGGGGACAACGACCGACTCGCCGCGATCGTCGCCCACCTCGTCTCGGCCGACCTCCTGGTGCTGCTCTCGGACGTCGACGGCCTCTATGACGCCAACCCCCGGCAGGGGCCGGCGAACCTGGTCCGAGAGGTGTACACGGACGCGGATCTCGCGGGCCTGACCGCGCGCGGCACCGGCACGGCTGGCGTCGGCGTCGGCGGGATGGCAACCAAGATCGAAGCAGCCCGGATGGCTGCCTCCGGCGGCCTGCGCGCGATCATCACGTCCGCGGCGAACGCGGCCCCGGTGCTGCGGGGCGACGAGGTCGGCACGGTCTTCCACCCCACGGGTCCGCGCCGCGCCTCTCGGCTGCTGTGGCTCGCGCACGCCAGCGCCGCAGAGGGCCGGCTCAGGCTGGATGCCGGCGCGGTCACCGCGGTCGTCCGGCATCGGGCGTCGCTGCTACCCGCCGGGGTCACCGCCGTCGACGGTGACTTCGTCGCCGGGGACCCGGTCGATCTGGTCGACCCGGACGGCCGCCCGGTCGCCCGCGGGCTGGTCGCCTTCGACGCCGCGGAACTGCCGGCGATGCTGGGCCGGTCCACGGGAGAACTCGCCGCGGAACTCGGCCCGTCCTACGAACGCGAGATCGTGCACCGTGACGATCTGGTCCTGCTCCTGCCAGCACGCTAGCCCGTGCGCCAGCCGAGCATGGCAGAACCATCCGCGGCCCGACCCCTCCGAAGAGACCAGCCAGCAGCGCGCCGGTTCTTTGATCGGCCGGACAGGACCTAGCTGAACGTGGTCTCGACGTGGCTGCCAGCGGTGCCCTTCACGACGTGGATCTGGTTCGGGATGCGTTGCCGCAGCTCGGCCACGTGGCTGACAAGACCGACGAGCCGCCCGCCGGAGCGCAGCTCGTCGAGGACGGTCATCACCTCATCGAGGCTGTCCGCGTCCAGCGAACCGAAGCCCTCGTCGATGAACAGAGTGTCCAGGCGGCGCCCGCCGGCCTCCGCCGTCACGACGTCGGCGAGGCCCAGCGCGAGTGACAGCGCGGCCTGGAACGTCTCGCCGCCCGAGAGCGTGCCCGTCGGGCGGCGCCGGCCGGTCCAGGCGTCCTCGACGAGCAGGCCCAGGCCGGCCCGGCGCCGGCGGTCACGGCGTTCCGTGCTGTCGTGGATGAGGGTGAACCGCCCGCCGCTCATCGCGGCGAGCCGCCCGCTGGCCGCGACCGCGACCTCCTCCAGCCGCGCGGCGAGCACGAAGCTCGACAACGGCATGCCCTCGGTGTTCCCACCGCGGCCGGAAGCGAGTTCGGCGAGCTGTGCCAGCTCATCGGCGTCGGCCCGCAGCGGGCGAAGCTGCGCAGATCCCTCGGCGTAGCCGGTGTGCAGGTCGGCGAGGTCACCTGCCTGCTTCGCAGTGTGCGCCGAGAGTGCCACGGCGGCCTCGTGTGCCTCGCGGGCCGCCGTCGCCGCCGCGGTGTGTTCGGCGATGGGCACGGGACTGTCCGGGTCGACCGCGAGATCGTCGTCGGCGAGGGCGGCGGCGACCGCGGCGGTCTCCTCCTGGTGCGCCCGGACCTGGGCATCGGCCGCGCTGAGCCAGGCCGGGTCGCGGCCGGCGGCGACGACGGCGTCCTGGTCGGCGAAACCAGCCCGGTGGACGAGATCGAGGGTGGTGCGCTGGGCCTGCTGGAGAGACTCGTCGGCCCGCCGCGCGGCGACGAGGGCGGTGTGCGCGCTCTTCTGGTCGGCGGTGAGCGCCGCGACGGCGGCCTGCCGTTCGGCGAGCGCGGCGGCGTCCCGCAGCTCGACCGGGAGGGCGGCGTACCGC
>NZ_JALKFU020001212.1 GCF_023242965.2 Frankia sp. AgKG'84/4 | reverse complement strand
GGGCGACCGCCGTGCGCTGGGCGCGGGCGGTCGCCCCATCGGCCGCCGTCCTCAAGATCGGCCTGGAGCTGTTCTACCGCGAGGGGCCGGCGGTCGTGACCGCGCTGCGCGGCGAGGGCCTGCTCGCCGAGCCGGGGGGGAGCGGGCACGCCAGCGACGCGCCGGAGCTCTTTCTCGATCTCAAGCTGCATGACATTCCGGCGACGGTGGCCGGCGGCCTGCGGTCGGTCGCGACCCTGCTTCCTCGGTTCATCACCATCCACGCCGCGGGCGGGGCGGCGATGATACGCGCGGCGATCGAGGCGGCCCCTGAGGCCGATGTGGCCGTTGTGACCGTGCTCACCTCCCTCGACGCGGCGGCGCTGGGGGCGGTCGGGTTCGACGGGCCGCCGGACGACGCGGTCCGCCGCCTCGCGGCGCTGGCCGTCCAGGCCGGGGCGAATACCCTTGTGTGCAGCCCGCGGGAGGTCCGAATGGTCCGTTCGGAGCTGGGTGAGTCCGTGACTCTCATCACGCCCGGAGTGCGTCCGGAGGGGTCCGACGTGGCTGATCAGGCCCGGATCGCGACCCCCGACCAGGCCATACGGGCAGGCGCGGACCTGGTGGTGGTGGGCCGTCCCATCACCCGGGCCGCCGATCTGGGCGGTGCCGCCAAGGCGGTCGCGGACAGTATTTCCGCAGGTAGACGGCCTGCGGCTGGCTGATCGCCGAGGTCAGGGCAGGGTGTGTTCGTCCTGGTGCGGTACGAAGCGGTACGGTGGGGCCGTCGTAGACCGAAAGGGTGCGGCACGTGCTGGCCACCCCTTTCGTCCCGTCAAAGCCTTCTCTTGTGCGAACAATATGTCCGCATCAGAGTGTTGTGGCCAAGGCTGGACTGAGGAACCACTTCCTCGCTAGTTTGCGCGGCGCGATCACTGAATTGAGGAGGCGTACCCGTGCCCCTGCCGCCCCTAACGCCAGAGCAGAGGGCCGCCGCCCTCGAGAAAGCCGCTCTGGCTCGTAAGCAGCGCGCAGAACTCAAGGAGCGGTTGAAGAAGGCGGAGACCACTCTGGCCGCCGTTCTGGAACAGGCCGAGGCCGATGAGGTCGTCGGCAAGATGAAGGTTTCGGCTGTTCTCGAGTCACTCCCGGGGGTTGGGCGCGTCCGCGCCCAGAAGATCCGGGAACGACTCGGCATCAGCCCGACCCGCCGGCTCAGAGGGCTCGGCGCGAAGCAGCGCGCCGCGCTCCTCGAGGAGTTCGGAACGGCCTGACCCGGCGGAGTGGAATTCCACTCCGACATCCGGGGAGGGCCTGGCGGGGGCGTGGCTTCGCCGACGTGCGTGGCACCACTCACGCACTTCGGAGAAGCCATGCGACCTACCGTGCGGATCGGGGGCCGGAATTCTCTACCGTCCCCCGATCCGAATGTCCATGGGAAACAAGTCCCGACCCGAGTAGTCAGCGGGCGGACGACCGGCCGCGCCGGCACTGGCTCGCAGGCCCTAGGGTGGGTCCGTGCGCCTCACAGTGCTGTCTGGTCCGTCCGGAGTCGGGAAGGGAACGGTCGTCGCGGCCGTCCGCCGGCGTCATCCCGAGGTCTGGGTGTCGGTGAGTGTGACCACCCGGGCCCCGCGGCCCGGAGAGACCGACGGCGTCGAATACCACTTCGTCGACGCCGAGGAGTTCGCCCGGATGGTGAAGATCGGCGAGTTCGTCGAGCACGCGATGTTCGCCGGGCACGCGTACGGCACCCCGCGGCGCCCGCTCGTCGAGCGGCTCGCGACGGGCGTGCCGTGCCTGTTGGAGATTGAGCTGCTCGGTGCCCGGCAGGTGCGCTCGGCGATGCCGGACGCACGTTTCGTGTTTCTCGCCCCGCCGACGTTCGACGAGCTGACGCGGCGGCTGACCACCCGGGGCACCGAGCCGCCCGAGATCATCAACCGGCGTCTCGACCGGGCCAGGATCGAGCTGGCGGCGGAGACGGAGTTCGACCACATCGTCGTCAACGACGAGGTGGGAGGAGCGGCCGACCGCTTGGTAGCATTGATGATCGACTAGGTCCCGCACGGTCGCGCCATGAAGGCGCCGTGCTCGCGCCACGCAGCCGCACTCCGGTGCGCGCCACGGGCGCGGGTGGTTCCGTGCGAGGCTTGGTGGTCCGGGCGGCGGCCGCCGTCCCGGGCCCGTGCACCTGAGCACAACCCGGAAGGACATCGTGGCCGGTACCGTCGCCCACCCCGAAGGCATCACCAACCCCCCCATCGACGAGCTGCTCGAGGCCACCGACTCGAAGTACAGCCTGGTCATCTACGCGGCCAAGCGGGCTCGCCAGATCAACGCCTACTACTCCCAGCTCGGCGAGGGCCTGCTGGAGTACGTCGGGCCCCTGGTCGAGACGACCAACGCGCAGGAGAAGCCGCTGTCGATCGCGCTGCGCGAGATCAACGCCGGCCTGCTGACCCACGAGACCGTCGCCGACAGCCTGTCGCCGGTCGTCTGAGACGGCCGTGGCCGACGAGCTGACCGGCGCCGCGCCCGCGCCCGCGCCGG
>NZ_JALKFU020000006.1 GCF_023242965.2 Frankia sp. AgKG'84/4 | reverse complement strand
TCTCGTTGCCGCGCTCGGGGTGGACACGGGGATCTCGAAGTCGGAGGTGTCCCGGATCTGTGCCGCGTTGGACCGGGAGGCCGACGTCTGGCGGGCCCGGCGTCTGGACCACGCCGGTTTCCCCTACGTCTACCTGGACGCGACGTACTGCAAGGTCCGCCTCGATGGGCGGGTCGTGTCCCAGGCCGTCGTGATCGCCACGGGGGTGTCCGCCGATGGGCGCCGGGAGGTCCTCGGGGTGGCGGTCGGCGACTCCGAGGACGAGGCGTTCTGGACCGAGTTCCTCCGCGGCCTGCGGGACCGGGGCCTGGCGGTCGGGCCGGGCGGGGTGCGCCTGGTCATCTCCGATGCCCACCGCGGGCTGACCGCCGCGGTCGGGAAGGTGCTGACCGGGGCTGCGTGGCAACGCTGCCGGGTCCACTTCCAGCGCAACGTCGCGGTCCGGGTACCCAAGCACGCCGCGTCGATGGTCACCGCCACCATCGGCACCATCTTCGCGCAGCCGACCGCCGAACTCGTGCGCGCCCAGGTCGATACCGTCGCCGATCTGCTGGCGGGGAAGTTCCCCGCGGTCGCGGGGATGCTGGGCGATGCGAAGGCCGACCTGACCGCGTTCGCGGACTTCCCCGAACCGCACTGGCGCAAGATCTGGTCGAACAACCCGTTGGAACGGCTGAACCGGGAGGTCAAGCGCCGCACCGACGTGGTCGGGATCTTCCCGAACCGGGAAGCCCTGCTCCGTCTCGCGACCGCCGTGCTCATGGAAACCCACGACGAGTGGCAGGTCTCCGACCGCCGCTACCTGTCCGAGGAATCCATGCGACAGATCAGCGGCGAAACCACCACCACAACAGTCCCTGAAATCGCCCCGATTACCCTCGACGCAGCCGATATTCAGGCCGCATAATAGCGAAAGACGCAGAGCGGAACGCGAACCGATCTACACCACTCCACGGGGCATTATCTCGGTGTGCCGCAGCAGCTCCAGCAGACCCGATAGGGCAGAATCATCCAAGGCCATCGCGTGTGTCCTCTCCGTGGAACTTTGGTCGGTTCACACAGAGCTACACGCGGTGGCCGTCTTTGTCTCGGAGCGACACACCCGCACCCCGGACGATCAACCAGCCGCTCCCGATCTACACCACGCAGTGGGACTCACCCTCGGTCCCGTACCATTCGATCAACGATCGGACGTAGGTCCATAGAACCCGTGACGACATTATCCTGCAACACGTTATGGATCACGGCTCGAATATTTCTCTCATCTCGCTCTAGATTGGGCGAGAAGCCCGAGAAAACGGTCGAGTTACGATAGAAGGTGAAGGGAATTACTCGGTCACCATCGGAGATACCGAAATTAAAGATCCCGTCTTCCGGGAAGTATCGTGAGGCGTTCTCAACCAGGGCCTCGAAAGCAGCCCGAGCAGGCTCGAAAGCGAACACGCGGATACCGGGGCAGCGGTGGTGGGCAAACAGTGCGAACATCCCGATATTGGCTCCGACATCGAACACGGTATCATCTGGCTGAAGGGAGACGCCATGCCGGAGGTACGCCTCGCGGGCAAAAATCTCTTCATACAGATACTCAGTCTCATACTGATTAAGGTGAGCAATCTCGCCTACTTCTGGAAGGAAGAAATATTTCCCGGAGCCCCCTCTGTCCCTGGTGCAACCCACATCTCCGTACACATCCTCCCTTCGGAGGAGCAGCAGGTTCACCCCGTCTCGATTTGCCGCAAGCACCCCTCCGGGCGCCGTCAGCTCGGAGACCCCCGACCTCTTGGGCTCGACGACGACCTGCACCGATAGCCCTGATGCCTCCATCCGGGCAGCGAGTCGGCCACGTAGCGGCTCCACGTCGAAAGTCGAGGCAATGGCGAAGGTCGGCTCTCGGCGAACCTTCAGTGCTGGCGCGGTGGGTCCCCCCTCCCCGCCACCAGCAAGGAGGTGGAGACGAACCCCTAGCAACTCGGCAGCTACCCTCCCAGCGGACCCCAGCAGCACGACATCGCCCTCGACCTCGTCTGGCTCACTGACTAGATGTGACCATGCGAAAGCCTGACAGTCCGGCTCCAGCTTGCCGTGGACCATCACTCTGGCACAGCCCGCCCAGACAAAAGCACGATCCTGCACGCCGGACGCCGCTGCGACCATCTGGACTGCGGCATCGATCATCACTGGATGGGCCACCCAGGCTGGAAACTCCTCGTCCGAGCCTAGCGCTGGCTCAGAGCTGACAGTCGCATACGCCTGTCTGCCGAACTGCCACAGACTCCGCAGCGCTCGGAAGGAACCACGATATTCGACACCCGCCCGCCGCAGGTCAGCAAAAAAGGAATCACTTGACTTTTCCGTGGCGGACTTACGAAAGGCCGATATTCGCTGGCCCAGGTCACCCGGTACGCTGGTCGCTCGAGTGACGGGTTCGATGCGTGCTGTCGCATACCTCGCTCCGGTGGGAATTTGTCCAGTGCCTGCTGAGCCACCCTGCTCCCCGGTCACGGCCAACGAAAGCCCAGAGCCCGGGCCGGCCGAGAGAGACGAACGAAGCCACCGCTCGCCGGAACTCGGTATCACGCACACCCGCTCAAGGCGAAGGTCGTTGACGGCATATGGCCGACGCCCGGAGGACTCCCACGCCGCAGCCAGGGCGATCTCGACCACAGCCGCGCCCGGTAGAACAGTCGCACCACACAACCTGTGTTCGGAAAACAGCGGAAACGCGTCCACTCCAACATTGACCGTCCAGGCACGCAGCTCGGATGGTCCCACGACCGAACATGGCTGTCCGAGCAGTGGACTCCGTACCGGCACATCCTCAGACCGCACCACCGAGACCAACCTCCACCAGGGGACAGGCCATCAGGACTCTATCCACGGGATATCTCCACCCTCAGACAAGGTTCTGCCGGCGCGGAGCATTCGAATCATTTCCGCCAGGTAAGGGACCGTAATCCTGTTGTCTAGAAGAAGGTCAACCGGAACCTCGAATCCGAACACCTCATATATGCATGCCACCAGACGCACGACCTCCAACGAACCACCGCCCAGCGCGCGGAAGTCATCGTCCGCAGTCCGCGGGAAGTTCTGCAGGATTTCCGCCCACATTCGGGCGACCACGCGTTCTTCCTCGGCCCAGTCGAACTCACCGCTAAATCCATCCGAGGCGGCATCTCCTATTGCCCGATAAATCTCATCGGCCGTCGTCAACTCCGTCGCTGCGGCCACCAGTCCGGCCAGACTCCAGGGCTTCGCCCGGCGTTCCGGTCCCCCTTCGGTCGCATGGCGAGTAAGGCCGGGAGCAGTTGCTGAGCCAGGCCGTCGCTCCGGGTCGAAGCAGTGGTTCGCCGCCTTCCTGGCACCGACGACATACTCAACACGTTCTTCGGTTCGGGGGCCCCGTGGCTCCGCGACCTCCTCCAGGAACTGCCAAGCCGGCTGATTACGGAGCGTCGCGACATAAGGTAGCAGAATGGAGTCAAGCCCCTCCGCGAGCGCGATCTCACCAAGATGATTCAACATCCGATGTTCGACGCCTCGGCCAAGTGCACGACAGCTGAGGAGAAAATTCTGCACCGTCAGCGACACCTCGGAGAAGCCGAATACAATCAGGCCAACGGATCCATAACTGCCAAAACGGTCCTCCACATCAACCACGTGCAGCCTGGTGGAGGGAGGTAGAGCCTCGGTCTCTGCCCGGCTGTACCGTTCCGCGGTGAGGTTGAACTGGGTGGTGCGGCGCATGAGTTCCACCATCCGCGGGCCGTCGGCCGGACCTGCCGCTCGAATTGTCACTACAAGGTCCAAGCTGTCTATGAACTCGGACAGCGACTGCGGCGACGTCCTGCGCAGTTCGCGCCGCTGCTGCTCCTGTCGGTACAGGGCAGTCCGCTGGAGAACCTCACCGCCGACCTCCGCGGTATCCAGTGGCCAGAAGTGGCGGAGCGACTCGATCGCCAGCGATGCATCCGGCGAAACCTGAAGAGTCACCACAGTCGGACACCGGCTGCGGACCTCAGCACATTCAACCGCGCTGTCGTCGATGAAAATAAAGGAGTCGAGCGGTAGGTCGAGATCGTCGGCCATCGACTGGATATTGACTGACTTTGCAAGCCAGTTTGCCCGCAGATCCACGAAGTCGTCACTCCCCAACCTCATTTCGGGGACAGCGGCGAAGACCTCCTGTATGTCGCTCGCACTGTTCTTGCTGCACAGACACAGCAGACGCCCGGCCCGCCGCTGATCAAGTAGAAACTCTTGTATCTCCTGCCGTGCCGGACCCACCTCGATTCCGGCGCACCCGACCTCACCGAGAACACCATCCCACAACGTGTTGTCGGCGTCGACGACTAGGACTTTTGGCTCGGCCGCCAGCACGCGATGGATTCGTCGAACCAGCGCCGTGCCAAGGGCGGCAAAGTACTCCGGAGTGTATGGGATACTAGCCAGGCCATTGGCTATTCCATCCTCCACGCGCTGCACCTGATATCGCTGGACAATTTCGACCGGCTCGAGAGTGGTGATATTGGCACCTGCACATGCCGCAAGGCGGAGGGCCTGCGTGGCTTGGCCCACCGCTCCAAGGCGATAGGGGTCCTGGTGAAGCGCAGCGGAGGGGGGACATACCGCAAGCACGAACAGTGTCTCCGGCGACCGCAGCGCGGCAGCCGTAAGCGTTGTCGCAAGATCTCCCGCAACCGACAGGGCTTCTTCATGTCCGCCGGAGGGAATGAAGTCTTCCATTCGCACTGCGATCACGAATGCGTTTGCCAGGTACCTACCTTCCCCGCCATACTCGTGCAGTTGTTGGAACACCTGACCGTAAGGCCCAAATGTGATATTGATTGAAAGACCCAGGAGGTCGGCCCAGAATTTTATAGAGTGCCCGACCGGCCCCGCGGTGAACGATGACGAAATAATGATCTTGAGTGAGTCCGGGTTTCGATGCAAACCTGATTCAGGCATATCGGACTCCCGCTAGCCAACCACGGTGAAGGTCCAGGTCGGGCTCCACTGGCTCCACACACCCTCGACGTTTCGGGCCCGCACCTTCCAGTAGTACCTGAGGCCGGGCCGAAGGAAACTACGGGCGACCTTCCATCGCGGGACAGCACTGAATGCAAACCGGTCGAAGTTGGGTGACACGGGTAGCAGAAAGTCAGGTCGGCTGCTAACGAGGACGTGGTGATCAGCTATGTCGTCAACCTCGTCATCCGCCCAGACCAGCTCTGTCAGGTTGGCCGCCCGCACCGAGCCGCCGTCCTCCGGCAGGACAGCATGTAGCGGAGCTGCCGGTGGAGCCGCGCCGGCGCACTCAACCCATCCGTGAGAGACTCGCAATCGCAGTCCGTCGACGGGCCGCCCTGGCGATCTCATTCTGACGCTGACATTGTTGCGGCCCACCGACAGTGCGGGCAACGACGTCTGGCTCATCTGCAGGTCGGACTCCAGCCGTACCGAGTCCAGTCCGACCGCAGAAGGCTGCCCCGTGGTGCCAAAGTCGAAGCGGACGTAGTAGTAGTAGATGGCTGGCGAGGTCAACGCATTGAGTACCGAGTCGATGTCGGCTTCGACATGGAAGACGCCAGCTCCCTCCTTCTTCCACACCTGTCTCCAAGAATCGCCGATCGAGACGCTGACACTGCACCCCCCCTCAGCCTCCATCACAAACTTTCCGAAGACTCGACCTCCAACGATAGGATACGGACTCTCGATCTTCCATGTTACGGACGCGGGATGGTTGGAGATCAATGGACGCAGCAGTGCGACATTTGTGTCCGGCTCCGAGATCATGGTGTTGACCTCGTGGACGATCCCACCGCGGTAGCCCGAGTTCCTGAGATTCGGGCAGAATCTCAGGAGACCGTTCGCAAGTCGATAAGGGGGCCCGGGGGTATTCCGCGGATTACTGCCGTAACGATACTTGCCACTGTTGTCCCATCGGTAGACCAGTTCCTCACCTGGCCTCAGGCGAAGGTCCATATGGTGTACCCACTGCTCCACAGGAACTTCATAGGGAGGAAAGTGCTCTCGGTACAGCATGATGAATGCACCCTTACATTCCTGAGCGGCAAAACCGTGGGCATGCGTACGGAGTACAAGGGCGGGATCCCGGTGGATTTCCTCGTATGACGCAACTTTCTCGTTGTCCCTGTCGAGAAAGAAGGTACGAGCCTCCGGGTCGAAATAGTGATAGGCCCCCTCGTACTCGATCTCTGCTCCGCCGTGCTTGTCGAAGGGTCCAACCAGCGGGGCGGCCGCCAACAGCCGGGCATTCAAACCTGCATGTCGTGCCATGATAACCAGGTTCGCCGCCGAGAGGATACACCCGCTGGGATAGTAGCTGTTCACCGCCTTTATCGGATCGGCTCGTTCACGGAAGGAGTTTGAGCCGGGCGCAGCGTTGAGATCGGGCATCACGTCATCGACACGCAAGTTGTTGTTGTGCGCCTGCACGTCGAATCTACTGAAGAATCGAAACAGTGCGAAAGCCTTCGCCCTATCGCTCATCCCAGGCCAAATAATACTGTCCAGCAGATCGTCGGCAGAATGCCAGTTTCGCCTGCCGTTGATGACTACACGGGGACACAAAACATCGACCGTACCAACATTTGCCAGAATCAGGAATCGGTCCGGTTGGAACCATGGGGATTCCATCATTGTCTTGACGTTGTCGGTAGTCGTGTAGGAGGCGGTGTTGAAACTATCCAGCGTTCCACCAAGCGTTATCTGGTAATCAGCCGCCGGCGTACTGATAATCTGCTCGAAGACATGCGTCGCCGACGCCGTCCATGGGGAATTAGGCCGTCCTGGTCCCATGGGCAGTGAGTTCTGGCCAACCTCTGAGGGCGCCGGACCATCGGGCCTCATTGGAGGGACCTAGACAGCGCGCAAAATTGCCGGCTGACCTCAGAGGTTATCAACCAAATTCTCCCGGTACTGCCTGGTAACGAGATAGCCGCCAATCACGAGGGCGTCCAGGCCAGTTTCAAGGAAAGTCCGGACAGCGTCATCCGGAGTGCAGACAATCGGCTCCTCAGCACCGTTGAAGGAGGTGTTGAGGAGGATGGGAAGCCCAGTGAGCTGCCGAAATCTTTCGAGTAGGGTCCACATCATGGGATTTTCCCGCCGCATTACGGTCTGGACCCTAGCGCTTCCGTCAACATGTACGACTGCGGCGATCTGACTGCGTTGCTCCGCAGCTACCTGTGCCGTCGCAATCATGAAAGGGTAGGCCAGACGTCCGGCGCCGTGCAGATTGAAATATGTGGTCGCATGTTCGGCCTGAACTGCCGGGGCGAGCGGCCGAAACAACTCCCGGCGTTTTATGAGCGCGTTGACACGCCGGTTCGTACCAGCGTTCGACGGATTTGCGAGAATACTGCGGGCTCCGAGTGCACGAGGTCCGTACTCCATTCGGCCCTGGAACCATCCAATGATCTTGTCCTGGGCAATGAGTTCGGCTGCCGTCGAGTATCTGTCCGACACCGCCATGATCCGACATCCGGCACCGCTGGCGGCGCGCAGCGCCTCCTCGATCTGCCGGTCATCAAACGCCGGTCCGAGGAAGACGTCTGTCATCGGTCGCCGGTTGAGCGGCAGATCGCCCTGGGTACCGATCGCCAAAGCTGCACCTATGCTCGTACCGGCGTCATTGGCCGCAGGTTGGATGAAGACAGACTCGAATCTTCCGGTCTCGATTACCCTTGCATTCGCCACGGCGTTGAGCGCGACGCCTCCAGCGAGGCAAAGGTAACGCGACGGAACGAGCCTCTGCCCGAAAAGAACATATCGAACGACAAGGTCCTCAG
Source organism: Frankia sp. AgKG'84/4 (assembly GCF_023242965.2). Classification (GTDB taxonomy): domain Bacteria; phylum Actinomycetota; class Actinomycetes; order Frankiales; family Frankiaceae; genus Frankia. The sequence goes on along the minus strand of NZ_JALKFU020000006.1, from coordinate 27,814 downwards.
TGAGACGCTGAACCGCACTTGCGATCTCGCGGTGCCGGTCTGTGATCGGCTCTTCAGGAGCGCGAGGGGTGCCCAGCAGTTCTTGAAGCGCGGGACTGAAAAGGTGTCGACGGTCACTGGGCCGACGATGGTGGTCGAAGTATCTGAGATTCAGTCTCAGGCGACCGGAACTGTCGTCGAAGCTCGCTAGATCCTCGACTTTCTGGTGGAAGCGGTCACCGCCGTATCCAGCGAGGCCCATGACCTTGTATTCGTCACGTTGCGGACGGAATCCCAGAAATTTCGTTATCATACTGTAGAGATAGCCAATAGAGTGCGGATATTTGACCGAGTGGCGAGACTCAATATGCCCGCCCCGGCCCTCGAACACCGCAGCAGTCTCGAACTCTCCGCGGCCATCGAGAGTAACTACCAGCGACTGCTCGAATGGGGAGGTCAGGTATGCGCTCGCGGCGTGCGCGAAGTGGTGCCTGACCGGAATAATACTGGCCGTGGGACCGAATCCGCCGGCCGTGCGGATCAGCGATACCGCATCACGACGCCTCCAGTATTTTCTCACATCCGAAGACAGAGATCCAAGAGCACTAGGAAAGGCATGCCGGAGATTCATCAGCGGGAGCAGGATTTGAAGCGCCGGATCGACGAAATATGCCACATGCTCAATATCAGATCGATCGATCCGGGCTTCCGACAAACAGTATTCGATTGCCCGCTCGGGGAACTCTTTGGTCTGCTTGACGCGGGTGAATCGCTCCTCTTCGGCTGCCGCGACGACCGTCTTGTCGAGCACGATTGCCGCGGCAGCGTCATGGGTACCGAAATTGATGCCAATGGTGGGTCCCACTGCTGTCATAGATCACCTAATTTCCGAGGCGCTCCCGGCCGCCGAGATACTGGCGAAGCGCTTTCGGCACGTAGATCGACCCGTCAGGTTGAACGTGGTTTTCAAGTACCGCCAAGGCTGCCCGGTCGGTGATACCAGTTGACGAGATCGTGTGCGGGTAGACCATCTTCCCGCCTTGCCTGAAACGAATCTTGAAGCGGCGGGACTGGTAGTCGGTTAGATTGCTGTTTGAATGCGTCTCTCGATAGGCAGCGAATGCTGGGAACCAGGTTTCGGTATCGTACTTCTTGTAGACGGGAGCACCAAGATCACCGAGGCAGACCCGTACAACACGGAATGGCAGCTCCAGTCCGCGCAGGATCTCCTCCACGTTACGCTGGCATTCGTCGAGCCAGCGTTCTGACTCTTCTGGAGAACAGATGACGATCTGCTCGACTTTGTGGAACTGGTGGACCCGATACCCGCCACGGCTGGCCCGGCCAGCGCTGCCCGCCTCGGTACGGAAACACGGAGTGAATGCCGTTATCTGGATCGGAAGATCATCAAGATCCACGATCGTATCGCCGTAATATCCGATTAGGGTCTGCTCGGATGTGCCGATCAACGAAAGATCTGTTCCCTCGACCCGGTACAGTTCATCTGCGAAGAACGGTAGGTACCCGGTACCGAAGAAGGTCCTTTCCCGGGCCATGAGCGGGGTGAACATGGGCTCAAAACCACGGTTGCCGAGTAGGTCCTGCGCGTAAGAGAAGATCGCCCAGGCCAGCCGGGCTCCGTCGCCTCGCCAGTAATAGAATCCAGATCCTGCGACCTCCGCGCCACGTGCCATGTCGAAGATGTGCAGGCGCTCGCCGATCTTGTCGTGCGCCCTCTCCTCGTCAGGCACCACTGTTTCGCCTTCGCGGCGTAGCTCCACATTGCCGCTGTCGTCGTCACCGATCGGTGTGTCCTCTGCGAAGAGGTTGGGCACACGGATCCACAGGTCGTCGCGCTCCCGCTCGAGGTCTCTGATCTGTTCAGCGGCTGTTCTTAGTTCTTCTTTGAGTGCCGTCGCGAGATCCCGTGGCGTATCTCTGGAAAAGTTCTTCTGCTGAGCGCGTAGACCTTCCGCATGAACAGTGAGCCGGCGAAGTTCGGAGTCCACAAAGATCAGCCGCTCCACGTCGATGTCAGACCCCTTCGCCAGGCAGGTTCGCCTGACTAGGTCCGGGTTCGTCCGCACGAGAGCAATGTCAATCACTTTTGGCCTCCTTGCGCGTGCCTTCGCGGATCTCTCAGTCTACCGGGCGCGTGATCCTCTCCCTCCGTCGGGGCGATGGGTGGCCGTACCCTGGTGGACGACGCTGGCTTTCGAGTATGCCCACCACGCAGCCATCTCCTGCGCCGATCAGATGTTCTGTGCTATGGCCCACTGCGACAGTGGAACCAGCGGGAACCCGAGGACCTGGCCCGCCGTGTATCAATGCTCGGGGCTAGCCTGCTCGGGCCGGCCACGGAATCTCTGCGGAAGCATCGGCGTCTCGCGGACCCCGCTGGTGCCCGGCTGCCTATGACGATGCTCTACTGCTCGCTTACTCCGTCGGCCGCGACCGCTGCGCGACCGCGTTCCTCCTGGTGGCGGGCGAGGATATCGCGGAATTCAACGATATCCTTCTCAGGGCCTACTACACTGTCAAACCGAAGCTCACCAAGTTGTGCACGGTAGTGCACACGGTCCCGGAAGTCCTTTTCGAACTGATCGCTCTCCCGATAATCGGTCAGGCGCTTGAACGTGGCCAGCTTCTCCTCGTAGTTCATGCCCCAGATTACCGGCGGGTCCTGCTGGCCGATGCAGACGGTTGCCAGGCCCTGCGGGCTGATACGCAGCTTGTGGCATCCGCCGCAGGGATATCCCCACGAGAACATCGCCAGCACGGCGACCATTACTCCTGTGTCACCGATTTCGTAGTAGTTGTAGCTGGGGTTGTCTCCTTCGACAGAGGTGCGCTCGATGGGCTTGAGTTCCCCCACACTGGAAAGTGCTTCGAGAATCATTTCCTCGCTGGCGAACTCGGTCTTCCAGAATTCCTCGCCCTCGCCTGACAGCTGAGCCGGATTGCTCGGGAAGAACTGATTAAGCTTGATCGCCAGCCGACCAGCCTGCCCGCGCGAGTTCAGATCGGCAGCCCACCTGACGAATTTCGGCAATTCTTTGAGAGTTGATCTCATCGTCACGGAGCTGATTTTTGTGAGCGTCGGCAGCAGGGCGACGGCGCGCTCTACACTTTGAATCGTATCCTTCAGGAATTTCGCCCTGGTGAGAAACTTGTTCTGGGTCTCGTCCAGAGTGTCGAGACTGACAATCGCACGGGTCAGGCCGCTGTCAATGGCCTCCTCGATTATGCGATGCAGCCGGTAGCCATTAGTGGTGACAATCTGCTGTGCGAATCCAATCTCCTGTGCTGCCCTGAGCACCGCCAAGAAGTCCCTGCGAACAGTCGGCTCCCCACCCGTGTAGTGGACACGTCGGATGCCGACCTCGTGGGCCGCCTGAAGAACCGCCGTCAACTCGGCCAGCGTCGGCTGTACGACGACGTCCTGCCGACCATCCGGCAGGCAGTACCTGCACCGGATGTTGCATCTAGAAGTAAGGCCGATCCGAAGATTCCAACTGCGCCTGCCGGGAGCCGCACGGCCGTCCATAACGAGCATTGCCCGTTCCTCCTCATCTTCAGGACGTGCCTTCCGGAGCGACGGCCATGACGGAGCCATCCTCACGTTCTCGAAGGATATCGGCCCTTGAGCGCATCGACTCGGAAGCGGCCAAATAGCCACTTTCGGGTGAGCAGTTCGTTGCCTAAAGTCACCTGCGAATGTGCGGCGTCCGCACTTGTCGGGGCAGGTCGTGGGCCCATCGACCATGGGGTGAGGTGAAGCGGATCAGCCCTGCTCGAGAGTGTCATTCGCGTGTCGCGATGGCGAGAATGATCCTGCGGTGCCTGTGATCCTGCCGAAAGCGATCGAGTGTGAGAGGTGGATGGCGGCACTCGGCACCGGGGCTATGTCATTGGAGTCGTCCCTGGTAGCACATTGTGGAGGTCCTCGACTAGCGCTGCGTCACGCAGGATTCGGCGGATGGCTGCAGAAACCAGGGCTGGGCTGATCGGACCGTCGTTGAGGTGGCGTGGTGCGAGAAGATCGCTGGGCGCGGGAGATCGATGTGGAGGAGGACTGGCAACTTCCGCTGACCGGACCTCGTCCGGCGGATCAACGCATTATTGATCGCGGGTACAGACAGGTCCCGCTCGCAGTTCATGGCACCGCCTCGCCAAGAATCCCCAGCTGACGCTCATGTCCGGGAAGCGGGTCCGGGACACGATCGTGGATTTCGGCGGACCAATTCCAGCCTCTTTCGGTCCGGACAGGACGCGGGTCGGTCCCCGAGGCTCCGTCCATCGAGGTGGCAAACGGCCAGGGCGGTTGTGTGACCCGCGCTCCGGGCGAGTGGCGTCCACTGACGTGGTGTACGGGCCGTGATCGGCTAGTGCGCTGACCATGAACGTTCCTGGGTTGCGAGGACACGCCAGGCGAGGTGCTGGGTATCGGGCGGTTTCGGGTGCAGCGTCGGGATCGGTAGCTGACGCCGATCCGGGAGGTGAGCCCGATGGGAGGACAGCCAGTACGAGCGCGACGGCTGACCGACGAGGAAGGCTAACGGTTGCAGGCGATCGCGCGCCGTGGGAAACACCGCTCGATCCGGGTCCGCCGCGCTCTGATCATCATGGCGTCCGCGAGCGGGACCCCGGTCCCGGGGATCGCTCGTCTCGTCGCGTGACGGGCGTGCACTGCCTACTCGCGGTCGGGGTCAACGGCGACGGGCACCGGGAGATCCTCGGCCTGGACGTCGTGAGCAGCGAGGACGGCACCGGCTGGCTGGCGTTCTTCCGCGGTCTGGTCGCCCGTGGCCTGTCCGGGGTCCGCCTCGTCACCTCCGATGCCCACCGCGGCCTGGTCAACGCGATCGGAGCGACCCTGCCCGACGCCTCGTGGCAGAGATGCCGGACTTACTACCCGCGAGACCTGCTCGTCCTCACACCGAGATCCTCGCAGCCCTGGGTCGCCACCGTCGTGAGAACAATCTTCGATCAGGCCGACGCGAACGAGGTCGTCGTCCAGTTCGACCGGGTCCTCGACGGACTCACCGAAAAACTTCCTCGCGCCGCGGAACATCTATCCGGAGCGAAAGCCGACCTGCTCGCGTTCACCGCCTACCCGCGGGAGATCTGGCGGCAGATCTGGTCCTCGAATCCACAGGAACGCCTGAACAAGGACATCAGGCGACGCACCGACGTCGTGGGCATCTTCCCTGACCGCGGAGCCATCATACGTCTCGTCGGCGCGGTTCTCGCCGAGCAGCACGACGAGTGGATCGCAACCCACCGCTACCTCGGTGTGGAAGTCCTCGCCAAAGTCGACGCCGCGAACAACCCATCCGACACACCCGAGATCGGCGTGACGCCCGAAGCCCTCGCCGCGCAACCTTCCACCAGGATCACGCGGAGTCACTCTCCGTACACCACACCCCCGGACGTGACCCTCCCGGCACCGGACTCGTCCTCCAACCGGCGTCGATCTGTCGCGCCGGCAGGTCGGTGTCCAAGAGCACATTGCCGGCCGGCAAAACCCAGAGCCTTCCTTGTGCAGGGTATGGGATAGTCCTCCGCAAGGTAGATCTCGAAACTTGAGGGGTCGACGTATCGTGATCCACGAACCGGGGCAGAGCGCTAGGTTGTTCGTGTCGTTCGAGGGTATCGAGGCTAGTGGGAAATCGAGCGTGGCACGGCAGGTCGCATCGCGGCTTCAAAAAGATCAGTGGTCCGTCGATCTTCTGCGAGACTTCGCCACCCCCAGCTCGCGGGCCCCAGTCCAACAGGCAGTCCGCAAATCTCTATTTTTTTCGGTTGGCTTTGAAGAGGGCCCTCGAGCCGCACTGCTTTATTTGCTCTACCATGAATCCGTTAAGTGGGAGCGGGCTGGGAGAATTTCTCGGGACGTGATGCTGGCCGATCGTTTTCTCGACTCTGTCGTTGCCTATCAGGGGCAGTTCCTGCCCGAGAGTTCGCCCGTTGACCCGATGACGCTTCGGGATCTGATCGAATCCCTGATGACTGGTATTGGGATTCCGGTTCCGGACGTCACATACCTCCTTGATCTTTCACCCGAACAGGCAGCCGCGCGCTACGCCAACCGAGAAGGGACCCGCCTGTCCAAATTCGAGATGGAACAAATTTCCCAGATACGCGGATGCCTTCTGGGATTATCGGAGAAAAAGGAGAAGATGATGGTCGTCGATGCCAGTGATTCGCTCGAGCGGGTTGTCGATCTCATCTACAACGATCTTCTCGCCCGACTTCGGAGCTCGGCGGATTGCGCCCGTGGCGCCGGCGAAAGCCGGTCATCCAAGCTTCTTCCCGATGTTTCTGCATAAGCGATCGTGCGAGAAATCTGCCGGACAGATTCCGGCTGCCCGTGATCTCTTAAGGCAGGCGAACGCGGTGCAGTCGTAGATCGGGCGTACGGGGAGGTCGATGGAGCGACTGGCGAGATCGACGGGCCGGTACTGCGTCGCTTTCCCTCGGCGCGTTTCTGGTCCTGCAGGTCCGACTTGTTGGGTCGTGGAGGCTGGCGAACACTGACAGGAGGTCGGCAGGTCCACAACGAAGCCTGTGCAGTGACCCCTTGAACCCACGGATCATTTGCGCCCCGTCAGCCGGACCTCCCGTTCATCCCGAGTGCGTTGTTGACGGTCTGGATCTCCTGGACAGGCACCGCGACGTTCCCGGTGACGGTCATGGGGGCCAAGATCCCGCCGGCTCCGCCGCTCCCGGTCCAGGTCGCCGTCCAGGTCACCGAGACTCGCAGCTGGAACGATCCCGGTCGGGCGTAGACGTGCCAGCAGTTCGCGACCTGCCGATCGAGGGGCAGCGCCGGGTCGTAGGGAACGCCTCCGCCCGGACAGACGATCGGTGCCGTGCCGTCGCCCGGATCGATGGTCACTGACTGGACAGTTTCGGTCACCTGCGCCCAGACTCCACCGGCTGTGACCCGCTTGCTCGCCGTCTGCAGGGATGCCTGCTCGACCCAGACGTACGTCCGTAGGCCCACCAACGTCGACTCCGGTTCTCCGGTGTGATGGCGGGGGCGGTAGTCCACGACCGGCGTCTGCGGGCGCAGCTCGTTGTAGGCCTGCTGGGCGAGCTGCGCGGGGTCGGCGACGGGCGCTGCCGTCCTGGTCCACACCCAGGCCCCGGCGACCGCAGCCGCACCAACGCCGGGATTGGTGTTCTCCCCACAGATCACATAGAGCCAATCGCCGCGGTTCGGATCCGCCCCGGCCGGCGGATCACTGGGCGGAGAGGCCCCGGACACTACGTCACTGGCCGCCGCGCTCGTGATGGCGCAGCTGTCCCTGTCCGTTCCCGCATCCGGCGTGCGCGTCCCCAGCGCCTCCCTGTCTGTCGGAGTCCTATGAGACAGATGGATCTTTGAGACCTGTGTAGCGGTAGGGCGAGACGGGATCTTCAGACCAGTGACGTTGACCATGGCGGACATGGCCTCCTCGAAGCAGGAGGATGGCGGGGTGAGCTCCTCGCGAGGCGGACCGCGGTCGGACCGGCCGAAGCGCCGGACCTTCACCGCGGCCTACAAGAAGAGAATCCTGACCGAGTACGACGGCCTGACCGGTGCGGGCGAACGAGGAGCCCTGCTGCGCCGGGAAGGTCTGTACCACTCCCACATCCAGAAATGGCGCGAGGCGCAGGAGCAGGGGGCTCGCGAAGCCCTCGAGGGCAGGCCCGCCGGCCGGCCCGCGGCGACGGAGAAAGACGCCGACAACGAGCGGCTACGGCGGGAGAGCGAACGGCTCGCCGCTGAGCTGGCGCGAACGAAAGCGGCGCTGGAAGTTGTGGGAAAAGCGCACGCGCTCTTGGCTTGAGATTTAACCTTTCTTCTTGCGTCTCGACTTCGCGGGTATGCCTGTTTTGCGAAGTTCTGACCCGAGTCGTGGCGTGGAGCGGGGGTGTTCCGACCTCCGGGTGGGCGTCCGGGGCCGGGGTGGCTGGTTTTCGGTAGATGGGTCGGGGTGCCCAGGCGATCACGCAGATGTCGAAATGCGCGGCGGACCCGGTAGGGCGTGAGGGACTTGCCTGGGCGGGGGCGTCTTTCCCAGGGCCGGCGCAGGTCGGTGGCCAGGTCGCGGGCGAGGCGGAGTTGGGCGTAGGCGGCGATGAGCAGCCAGGTCCAGCGGATGGCCTGCTCGGGGTGACGCAGCCGGGCGGCGGTCCAGCCGAGCTGGGACTTCATCTTCGCGCACTGGGCCTGGGCATCCATGCCGACCGGATCACGGCGAGAAGAGCGGAGTGAACCGAGAGGTTCACGCTCCGTTCCGTGGGAGCCCGGGGGTGCGATCCCCCCGGGCCACCCGACCACGGTTGAAAGCACGGGTGCGGCCAATGCGCGGACTGAAACGTCTCCGCTCCGTTCAGACCGTCAGCGCCGGACACGCCCTCGTGCAGAACATCCGCCGCGGCCACTATGAGCTCGCCGCCGACACCGACCCACAGCTCCGGCTGGCCGCCGCGTTCACCGAGCTCGCCGCCGCCGTCTGACCACCGATCATCGAGGCCGCTGGCATGCCCAGCTGCCCCAGAACGCAACAGCGCCGGGCCACTCACGCCGTGCCGTCGAGTGTGACGGCCGCCAGGTCCAGGGAGTTGAGTCGATCGGGGTCGACGATGGCGTAGATCTCGGCGATCCGCTCGTCGGTCACGGTGAAGCCCATCAGCGAGATCGGCTGGTCGTCGAGGGTGATGACCACTCCCGCGGCGCCGTTGACCAGTACCGGGCGCACCGCCGCCGAGGGCTGGGCAAACATGAGCGCCCTACGGGCGACGGTCGGTGCCCCGCGGACCACCGCCGTGGCCTGCGGCCGGCCGACTCCGCCGTCGGCACGCAGGATGATGTCGGGATCCAGCAGCTCGACGAGGGCGTCGAAGTCGCCGCCGCGGGCGGCGGCGAAGAAGGCGTCGACGACCCGGCGCTGGACGGTGTGGTCGACGTCCGGGGTCGATGTGCCCAGCTCCCGCACCCGGCGGCGGGCCCGGCTGGCCAGCTGCCGCGCCGCGGTCGGGGTGCGGTCGACCATCGGCGCGATCTCGTCAAACGGCAGGCCGAACATGTCGTGCAGCACGAAGGTGAGCCGCTCGGCGGGCGTCAGGGTGTCGAGGATGATGATCAGGGCGAGTCCGACCGACTCCGCGAGCAGCGCCTCCTGTTCGGGCTGTTCGGGTTGCTGGGGGCCACCGACCGGGTCCGGGGCGACAATCGGGTCGGGGACGTACACCCCGATCGGATCCTCGGTCCGCACCCGGCGGGCCCGCAGCATGTTCAGGCAGATCCGGGCGACGACGGTGGTGAGCCAGCCGCCCAGGTTCTCTATCTCACCGGCCCCGGGCCGGTTCAGCCGCAGCCAGGCGTCCTGTACCGCGTCATCGGCCTCGTGCAGGGAGCCCAGCATGCGGTAGGCGACGGCGCGAAGGTGCCCGCGGTGTTCCTCGAACCGCGCGGCGAGCCACTCTGCATCTTCCACCGGTCACACTCCTCGGTCGACACGTGTCATAGCCATGACCGACGACAGTCGGCCCGTGTGACAGAGAAGGTTGAGCAGATGTCGGCGATGCTACTGAGAACCAAGGTGAAGCCTGAGAAGGCCGCCGAGGTCGAGGCCGCTGTGAAGTCGTTGTTCGCCGCGCTGGACCAGGCGCGGCCCCAGGGCATCCGTTACTCTTCCTACCGGCTGGAGGACGGTGTGACCTACGTCGTGCTGCTGCAGGTCGCGGAAGGGGTCGAGAACCCGCTCCCGACGGTGCCTGAGTTCCTGGAGTTCCAGCAGAACCTCAGGGAATGGCTCGCGGAGCCGCCGGCTCCGGAGCAGCTGACGGTCATCGGAGAGTACCAGTCCTGAAGTTGCCCCGGTTCTGTTCACAGATAGGGCTTTGAACAGTTATGCGGCTTGATGGTACTCGTTGAAGTGGATTTCGTGCTCGTGGGGGCTGAGATGTCCGTTGGTGGAGTGGCGGCGTTGCCGGTTGTAGAATCCCTCGATGAAATCGAAGATGGCGGCGCGGGCCTGGTCGTGGGTGGCGAAGGTGGTGCGGTCGAGGAGTTCGCATTCGAGGGTGGCGAAGAACGACTCCGTGACCGCATTATCATAGCAATCACCGGCGGATCCGACGGAGCGTCGCACCTCGTGCTGGCGGCAGAGCGTGGCGAAGTCCCGAGATAGGTATTGACCGCCTTGGTCGGAGTGGTGAATGACGCCGGGGGCGGGCCGGCGGTGTTGGAGCGCCATGGTGAGGGCATCGGCGACGAGCGGGGTCTTCTGCTCGTCGGACAGGGACCATCCGACGATCTTGCGGGCGTACAGGTCGAGGACGACCGCGAGGTACAGCCAGCCCTGCCCGGTCGGGACGTAGGTGACGTCGGCGGTCCCGACCCGGTTCGGTGCGGGGGCGGTGAAGTCGCGCCCGACCAGGTCGGGTGGCAGGTGGGCGGCGCGGTCGCGGCGGGTGAGGCTGACCCGGCGGCGGCGGTGGACTCCTTGTAGGCCCGCCTGTCTCATCAGCCGGGCGACGCGCTTACGGCTGGTCCGGACGCCCGCGGCGGCCAGGTCGGCGTGCACACGCGGGGCGCCGTAGGTCGCCCGGGACGCCGCATGCACCGCGGTGATCTTCACGGTCAGGGTCTGGTCGTCGGCGGTCCGAGCGGACTGGCCGCCGCGGCGGCGCCAGGCGTAGTAGCCCTCGCGTGACACACCGAGCACGCGGGCCAGGACGGAGACGGGATGGCGTGTTTTCTCCGCATCGATCAGAGCGAACGTCATCTCTGATCGGTCTCCGTCGCGAAGAAAATCGTGGCCTTACGGAGAATGTCGCGTTCCTCGCGGAGCTGCCGGTTCTCCTTCCGGAGCCGTTTCAACTCCTCGCGTTCCGCGGCACTCGGCCCGTCGGCCCGCGCGCCTTCTTCCTGCTCGGCTTGGCGCACCCAGTTACGGATCGACGGCCCCGACGGGCCGTATTCCTTCGCCAACGCCTCGGGTGAACGGCCAGCCCGGACAAGTTCCACCATCTTCCGGCGGAACTCCTCCGTGTACGGCGGTTATGATCTCGACACCTGCACTCCTCCCTGGGACCATTATCCCAAAGAGCCCAGGTGTGAACAGAATCTGGTCAACTTCAACCGGGAGATATAGGCCTGCCGAGAGGCGCCGACCGCCGAAGTTGGACCGGCGCTGGGACGGATGTTCGAGTGAAGGCACAGGCCTGGTAGCCGATCGGCTGGGTGTACGTCGCCTGACCGTTCGGGCATGCCGAAGCCGAGGTGAGAGTGAGACCGCCTGCGCCACGGTGATGTTCGAGAAAAGGAGGAAGCTGGCGGCCGGGCCCATGGCCGCCAGTGCGAACGCCGCCCGCATGCCGCTAGCACCCGCTCTGCGCGAACACGAGGGTGGTGACCCTCCAGATGCCGCCCTGGAGGCTGAGCCCGTGCCGGCATCCCGATGTTGCTGGCGGCGGCATCTCCTCAGTGGGTGTGCGCGATGAGGATGTCGCAAGGCGCATGATGGGCGACGTCCGCTGCGATGCTGCCCAGGACTCGGGTGACGCCTTGGACGCGTTTGTTGCCCACCACGATGATGCTCGCCCCGAGCTCTTCGGCGACACCGACGAGCACATCAGCCGGCTTGCCGTACTCCGAGCGAGGAGTGGCGGTCAGGCCAGCAAGGTCGACCGGGAGATCTTGGATCGCCTGTTCGGCTATCTTCAGCGCGGCATCGCTCGCGGACAGGTCGAGTTCGTTGCCGGGTCGGCCCACCTGCAACCGGTCGATTGAGCTGAAGGCGCTGACGACGATCAGCTCATGCCCGAGGGCGGAAGCGAGCTCCGCCGCTCTGGCCGCGGCTTTGCTCGCTGTGTCGCTTCCATCGACGCCGACAATGATCTTGCCCATCTCACACCTCTCCTGGCCTGCGCGGAAGCGTGACGGTAGCCGTGCCCGGCGTGACGTACTGTCCGCGCTGGTTGATTGCCCAAGTCTCGATTTCGACGACGCTATCGCCGTTCTGGTCGAGCTGCTTGCCGGTCGCTCGTCCATTCAGCCGGTGGACGACGTACACGGGCTCAAGGGCGAGGGTGCTGCGGCCGCGGAAGGCCCACCTCGGGGGCTTCTGAAGAAGCTTGAGCGCGACACCGTGTGCCGCAACCCGTGGGGGGTGCCGCGCGGCCCGCGACACTGCGGCCATGGTCCTCGGATGGCGGCCACTCCTGGCAGATCGACGAAGACGTCGTGCACGGCTTCGGCTATTTGAAGCGGCCAGCAGATCCAGATCCCCGCTGCGGTGCGGCGGGTGCTCGCCACGGCGATCCCCACAGGCCGGCTTGACGAACTCCCCACCGTCACCACCGCCGAGATCACAGCGCCATGAGCCCCCGGTGACCACGCCCGGCCTCGGCTGCGAGGGCCGCACCGCCAAGTGGCACATTGTGGGCGAAATGTGGGTGCGGACGCCCCAGACATGCGCGGCACGCTCCGAGCGCCACCGACACGCCAAGCGGGCTGTCCTTGCCCCTCCTTCTCGGCGTCGTGGCGAGTGCCGGACTTCGCGCCTTCAGCCTGAGTATTCGGCTGAGTTCAGGGTTCGTTTAGAGGGCTGCGATGGCCGTCTCACGGATCGCGGTTTCGGCGTGGTCCCAGGACCAGCCGGACTCGGCGACGAGCGTGCGCCAGCCGTGCGGGCCGAACCAGAGCCAGAGCAGGTCCGCGGTCTCCTTCGCCGCATAGCGCGGGCGCGGCGTGAGGGTGTGCAGATGGTCGGCCGCCTCGCGCAGCGCCGCACGGTAGTCGCGGGTCGCTCGCTCCCAGAGCGCCGCGCCGTCTTCGTGGACCGGCAGCGCCAGGCGGATCGCCTCATGCACGGTGAACTGCGACTCGTTCCCGTAGCGGGTGCCCGCCGCCAGCGCCGCGAGGACCTCCCGCGGCGTGCTCAGGCTCAGTACCTGCCGCAACGCCTCTTTGTAGCGGGACGCGGCCACCCCGGCGTCGATGATGCGATCCATGATCTCGCGCTTGCTACCGACGCTTGCGAAAACGGTCTTGGGCGAGACACCAGCCGCGGCTGCGATATCCGCGACCGTCACCAGGCCGTAGCCGCGCTGCCCGAACAGCTCCGTCGCGGCCTGCAGGATCGCCTCGCGCGTCTGCGCAGCCGCCTTCTCCCGCAGCGGGGAGGTGTAGGCGCGCTTGCTGGACATGCGCGCCACCTTACCCGTCGCACATATTGAATGCATCCTTTGGTGATTCAATAGGTTTGCCGTATCGTCAATTTGGCCAGGCACCCCCCTCAACAGACCTCACCGCGGGAGTTCCCATGACCGGCAACGCCACCGACAGCGCGCATTCGCTCTTCAAGGTCCTGGAGACCGGTGACCCGGCACTCGCTGCCGAGGTCGTCGGCGCCGACTTCCACAACCGGGAGGCGTCCAACTCCCCCGTCGCCTGCGCGATCCCCGGACCGGCCGGCGTGCTCGCCTCAAGTGCCTGGATGCGTTCGGCGTTCACCGACCTGCGCTTCCCCGTCCTCGACACGGGCGTCGACGACGAGCGCGGCCACGTGTTCGTCCGGATCCGGATGCAGGGACGGCAGACCGGACCGTTCGTGCTCTTCCGCAACGAGAAGGTGGACAAGATCGTCCCGCCGACCGGCCGCGAGATCGACTTCGAGCAGATCCACGTGCTGACGGTGCGCGACGAGAGAGTGGTCGGCCACGAGGCCGTCCGCGACGACATGACCATGCTCGGCCAACTCGGCATCTTCCCGCCGACCCCCGCCATGGTCGTGCGGCTCGCCGCCTGGAAACTCACCGGCCGTGACCGACGCGCGGCGGCAGCGGTCTCAGCGCTCTCAGCGCGCGCCGCGGAAACTGCGAAGTAGGCGAACGGTCACGAGGCGGGATGACCAGCCAGGTCCATCTTGCTGCCGGCCGGCGGTGACGTGACCGTTGGCGCGAGCGGAGCCGCTACGGAGACTTCCTGGATGACACGGCATGGCTGGCCGGTCCTAAATCGCCTGCGGTCCGTCATGAGGCCGCGCAGCGCCCGGTCGGTCGCCGCATCGACCGGGGTGACGACGAACAGGCGCTGATGGGAGCCGTCCAGGGTGGCGAGAATGTCATAGGCGACGGTCATCTCACCGGCCACCGGGTGACAGATGCGCTTGACGCCATGGGAGCGCTCCTTCACCGTGTGGTCGTCCCACCAGACGGCGAATTCCGCGCTGTCCCGGCACAGGCGCGCGATGACCTCCCCCAGTCGGGCGTCGTCGCGGTGACGCGCGAGATCAGCGCGCAGGTTCCCGACGGTCTCCCGCGCGATACGGGTCCAGTCGAGCTGTGTTTCCCGGGTCCGCGGGTCCAGGAAAAGCTGGTAGGCATTGTTTACCGCCTCGCCGGTGCCGAAATCCTCACCGAACAGCGCCGCCGCGGCGGCGTTGCGGGCGAGGACATCACAGCGGCGTGCCCACCTGCCCCTGTTCCAGCCGGATATACCAGTCGATGCTGACCGCCGCCAACTGCGCGACCTCCTGCCGCCGCAGGCCCGGGGCGCGGCGACGGTCACCGCGGGGCAGGCCCACGTCCTGCGGCCGCAGTCGTGCCCGTTTCGCCCGGAGGAACCGCGCCAGCTCCGGGCGTCGCGTCGTCGGCCGGTGCGTCATACCGCCATGATCGACCTCCTCCTGGGCGGATTCCAGCGGCGATCCTGGTATTCCGAATGCCAGGATGCGCGACGCCTTCCCGCGCCCGCGCCGCCGCCCGCATCGTGGTCCGCGCTGACCACCAAGCGGAAGGCAATCATGAGATCACCGTTTCGCGTCGCGACGGCTGTCGCGCTCGCGGCGCTCTGCACCGTGGGAATGATCACTACGGCCGTCGCCGGCTCCGGCCCCAGGCACCCCGATGGTTACGGGTACACGGCCGTCCGCCGCGACATCCCGGGCAAGGCGGTGCGTTTCCTGGCCAGCAGCCCGGACGTGCGCGACGGCGGCGCGGTCCCGGCCAGCCATTGGGCGAACGGATTCGGCTGCGACGCCCCCAACCAGCCGGTGCGGCTGGCCTGGACCGGAGCGCCGGCGGGTACCCGCAGCTACGCGGTGACCCTGTTCGACCCGGACGCACCGACCGGGTCCGGGTTCTGGCACTGGCTGGTCTGGGACATTCCCACCACCGCCACCCAGCTCGGCTCGACGCCGCCGCCCGGCGCGGTGTCCGGCACCGATGACGCGGGTGTGGCCGGCTATCTCGGGCCCTGCCCGCCAGCCGGCGATATCGCCCACCACTACCAGTTCACCGTGTACGCCCTGGACATTCCCAGCCTTGGCCTGGCGAGCACCACACCGCCCGCCGTCGCGGCCTTCACCCTGTCCAGCCACGTCCTCGGCTACGCCCGCATCACCGCCACGGCCCAGCGGTAGGGAGTGCGCACCGCCCAGCGGCCGTCAACCCCGCTCGCCATCCGGCGATTCGCGGTCAGGCAATTCGCAGTCAGGGCGCTTGGCGTCCTGGCACGTCACTTGCCGTCGAGTCACTTGTCCTGGCAGGCGCCGGTGGTCAGCGTGTCCACGTGCTGCTGTCCGGCCGGGGCGACGGGTACCTGGGCCGCCGTCCCGTGGGCGGCGCGAAGCCCAGTGATGATCAGAAGTGAGCCGTAGTCGAAGTGCTCTTCGTGCGGGCGCCATCGCGGCGTAACAGTAGCGCCCGGCGCAGATCCTGGGCACCTGGTGGAAGGCCATCTCCGGGGTACCGTCGAGCAGGTCGACAGTCCAGGCCAGGAATTCCTGCGTGTGCGGATGTGCCATGTGCGCGTCCAGCGCGGCCTGGTCCCGCCAGGTCTCGACGCCGACGATCACATTCTCGTCAGCGAGGTCGGCGTAGAAGCCGTAGGATTGGCAGCCCTCATCACCGCGGCTGGCGGCCACCACCTGCCGGGCCGCGGCCACCACCTGCCGGGCCGCGGCCACCAGCGCGTCGCGGCGTGTGGGCTGCACCCGGACGTTGCCGATCACGATGAGCACAAATCCTTCCCAGATATACGGTCAGCTTGAAGCCTGGCGGCGCGCCGGTGCCCGCTCCACCGGCAGAAACAGGTGGGCAGTCCCGCCCGCCAGGAACGCGTGATCGCCGCGAGCGGTGAGCTCATTGTGGACACAGAAATCCCGGCACGGCGCAGCGCCTGCGGGCAGGCTCCGACATGAAATCCGCACTGACCTGAAAGGACTTGGCATCACCGAGCACGGCCCAGCGTGCCGCGGCAGGTTGTGTACGTCCTGTAATCGAGCGCCGCCAGCGTCCCTTCCGCCGCTCAACCGCAGGCACACCCGTGCGGTCATGTCACGCCCGATGGAGTGCGCCACCGGTGATGAAGATGTCGAGTTCGCGAAACGACAGCGGAAACTCGACCGGTGGCCGACAGCTTGCCTCGGTGACCTGGCGGTCAACACGTGCGAAGCCTGCTGCCGCACCCACAACCGACCGTGGCGTGGGCACGGTCAATGCGGTCAGGGCGGCTCGGTCTCGCATGCGTCTCGCCGCTGAGCCATGGCCCCCGCCCAGCGCCAGCGCGGGCCGCACAATCCTCACCCGACGGCCCGCACCGCCAAGTACCGCCCGCGCCCGCGCCCGCGGCCGCCCTCGCGTGCGGCGCGCACCGTCCCATCCACCGGCCGTGCCCCAACGCTACTGGTCATCGCGACACTCGGACCGGGCTCCAGCCATTCCGTCATCGCACTGGCCTGCGCGACGATGCCGGGCTTCCTGCGCATCGCGCGTTCGCAGAGCCTGGTGGTCCGGCGGTCCGGCTACGTCCGGGCCGCCGTCGTTCTCGGCCGAGCACCCCTGTCCATCCAGCTACGGCACGTGCTGCCCAACGCGCTGCCTCCCCTACTCGTCTTCTCGATGATCAATATCGGCTCGGCGATCATCGCGGGGACGACGCTCAGCTTCCTCGGGCTGGGCCCCAAGGCGCCGGCGCCCGAATGGGGATCGATGCTGTCCACCAGTCGCAACTACCTCGCTGTCGCCTGGGCGCCCGCGGTGTTTCCGGGTCTCGCGATCGCCCTGACCGTCGTCGCGCTGAACATCGTCGGGCGGGATCTGCAGCGTCGGTTCGAGCGCCGGGAGTCGGTGCCCCGTGCCTGACACGTCAGCCGAGCCGCGGCACACGCCGACGCCCAGCCCGAGCCCACCCGGACGACCACTGTTGGACGTCCGCGACCTGCGCGTCACCTTTCCGACGCACCGTTCCCGGCTCCACGCCGTGCGGGGCGTCGACCTCACTCTCGCCGCCGGCGAGTGCCTGGCCATCGTCGGCGAGTCAGGGTCGGGCAAGAGCGTGACGGTCCGTTCTCTGCTCGGGCTCGCCGGCCGGCGCGCGCGGGTCGAGGCGGAGCGGCTGGAACTCGGTGGCGAGGACCTGCTCAGCGTTCCCGCCCGCCGCCTGCGCCAGCTCCGCGGCGGCACCATCGGCCTGGTTCTCCAGGACGCGCTGGTGTCACTCGATCCGCTGCGGCCGGTCCAGGCCGAGATCGCCGAGGCCCTGCGCAACCATCGGGTGGTGCCCAGCCGGGACGTCCCCGGCCGGGTCATCGACCTGCTGGAGCAGGCCGGCGTCCCGGAGCCGGCGGTACGTGCCCGCCAGTACCCGCGCGAGCTGTCCGGCGGACTGCGCCAGCGCGCACTGATCGCCTCGGCGATGGCCGCGGCGCCGCCCGTCCTCGTCGCCGACGAACCGACCACCGCGCTCGATGTCACCATCCAGGCGCGGGTGCTGGCATCGCTGGCGAGCAGGAAGGCCGCCGGCACGGCCCTGCTCCTCGTCAGCCATGACCTCGCGGTCGTCGCCGGTATCGCGGACCGGGTGGCGGTGATGTACCAGGGACTGATCGTCGAGGAGGGACCGGCGACCGAGCTGCTGACCAGGCCCGCGCACCCCTACACCCGGCTCCTGATCGCGGCCGTGCCCTCGGCGCACAACCGGGGCCGTTCGCTCGCACCACCCGCGGCAGCCGCCGGTGGCACAGTCCGGCCAACCGAGGGATGCGTGTTCGCGCCGCGGTGCCCGCTGGTGACCGACCGCTGCATCGAACAGCAACCGCCGACGGCGCCGGTCGGGCCAGACCGGACGGCCCGCTGCTGGTACGCCGAGCCCGCCGCGCCGGCCCCACCCGCCGCGTTGGTCCAGGCCGGGCCGGTGGAGGTCAGTGCCGCACGCGCGCCGGATTCCCCGGCGGCGCCCGCGCCCGCCGCGGTGGCCCCGACGCCGGTCCTGACCGCCCGCGGGCTGAGCAAGTCCTTTCCCGGGCCGGACGGCTCGGCCCGGCAAGCTGTCGACGACGTGTCCTTCGAGCTCCGACCGGCTGAGATCCTCGGGTTGGTCGGCGAGTCGGGATCCGGCAAGACCACGGTCGCCAACCTTGTTCTCGCCCTGTTGACGCCCGACTCGGGCGAGGTGCTGCTCGGCGGCGAGGCCTGGTCGCAGCAGCCCGAGCCGAAGCGCCGCCCCCTGCGGCACCGCCTCCAACTGGTGCCGCAGGATCCGCTCGGCTCCTTCGATCCGCGCTACACGGTGGCGCGCATCGTCGGCGAAGCCGTGCCCGACCGAAGCGACCAGCGGCGCCGCCGCGTCGCCGCGCTGCTGGACCGGGTCGGCCTGAGCGCGGGCCTGCTGGACCGGCGTCCGGCGCAGTTGTCCGGTGGGGAGCGGCAGCGGGTCGCCGTCGCCCGCGCCCTGGCACCCGAACCGGATGTGCTGGTCTGTGACGAGCCCGTCTCGGCGCTGGATGTGTCCGTCCAGGGCCAGATCCTCGACCTGTTCGACGGCCTGCGCCGCGATCTGGGCACCGCCATGCTCTTCGTCTCGCACGACCTCGCCGTCATCCAGCACCTCAGTGATCGGGTGATGGTGATGCAGGCGGGCCGCGTGGTCGAGGCCGGCAACGCCGTGGAGGTCTTCGAGCACCCGGGCCATCCGTACACCCAGGACCTGCTCGCAGCGCTGCCCCGCCTGCACCGGGCCGACATCGTGGCGGTCGGAGAGAGTGATACGCAGAACGGAGCGACCGGTCACGAAGGGACAATGAAGTAGCCGCTACCGTTGGAGTGTGTCCGCCCACGCATCTACTGGCAGGACCTCGCCCGCGAGTCCGAGCGGGGCCTGCTGGACTTCGTGACGGTGGAAGACAACTCGGAGATCCAGTCCGTCCAGGCCGGCCAGCCGGACGACCGGCACGACCAGGTACGCGGGCGACTCGAGCCGCTGTTGGCAGCGACCGCGATGGCGGTGGCGACCTCCTCGATCGGCATCGTGCCGTCGGTGACCACGCGGACCGACCCGTACCGTCTCGCGACCGGCCTCGCGACGTTGGACCACCTCAGCGGCGGCCGGGCGGGCTGGCGCACGATCGCGGCCCACCGCGGTGCCGCCGGTCCGCTGCCGACGCACCGCGAGCCGCTTCCGACCCCGCCGCGCACGCTGGACAGCCCAGGGGTGGTTTCGTACCTGAGCCGCAGTTTCGCCGCCGGTTCGCGCACCGTCGACCTGGTCCGCCAGCTCTGGGACAGCTGGGACGACGACGCGCTCGTCCGCCAGCCGGCGGCTGGACGGTTCGTCGACCCGACGAGGGTGCGGGCGCTCGACGTCACCGACGAATGGTTCAGCGTGGACGGGTCCACCACGACACCGCGGCCACCGCAGGGCCATCCCGTGGTGATCACGCTCTCCCACACCCGCTTCTCGCACGAGTTCGCCGCCCGGTCGGCCGACCTCGCCCTGGTCACCCCGCCGGACCAGGACGGGCTCCGGCAGATCCTCGCCGACCTGCGGGACCAGGAGTCGACCGACCAGCGGCCAGTGCCGCTGCAGGTGTACGCGGACCTGCTGGTGCTGCTCGACGACACGCAGGCCGCGGCGGACGAGCGCCGGGCGCACCTCGACGGGCTCAACGGCGCGCCGCTGGCCTCCGATGCCTCGATCTTCGTCGGCACCCCCGGCGGCCTCGCCGACCTGCTGCAGTCCTGGCAGGCCCTGGGGGTGACCGGCTTCCGCCTGCGGCCGGCGGCACTGCCGCACGACCTTCTCGCGATCACCCAGGGTCTCGTTCCCGAGCTGCGCGACCGTGGCGTCTTCCGCTCCCGCTACGAGAGCGGGTCGTTGCGCGAGCGGCTCGGGCTCGTGTCGGCGACGCCGACTCGACTGGCGGCCTCCACCCACTGAGCGATCCGGCTGGTCCAGGGGACACGGCGGCCGGACCCGCTGGGCCGAGCCGGGGGGTGAACCGGGCGCCAGACCTGAGTGGCGCCCACCGCCGTCAATCGAGCGCCCGTGTCCGCTTGAAAAACGGAACGCCTGTCCGTACGGTCGAATCGGAACACCTGTCCGTATCACCTGGCCGTCTGTTCCGGCCTGGAAGCCGTCCGGAGGCACATGTCATGACCAGTCAGGACCAGCGGGCCGCGCCGGTCGAACCCGGCCGGGTAGCGGTCGCCGAGCCCACGGCTGATCCTGCCGCCGACTCGCGGCAGCACCGCCGGCTCGCCATCGCGCTGGGGGTCATCGTCACCTGCCAGCTCATGGTCGTGGTCGACGGCACGATCGTGAACGTCGCGCTGCCCCAGATCACCAAGGACCTGCCGCTGTCGCCCACCAGCGCCGCCTGGGTCCAGGTCGGCTACTCGGTCGCCTTCGGCGGCCTGCTCCTGCTCGGCGGGCGCGCCGGCGACGCGTTCGGGCGGCGGCGGTTGTTCGTCGGCGGGCTGATCGTGTTCACGCTCGCCTCCCTCGTCGCCGGGCTGGCCGCCAACGCCGAGATGCTCATCGCCGCGCGGGCGGTGCAGGGCGCCGGCGCGGCGTTCGCGGCGCCCGCCTCGCTGGCCCTGCTGGCCACCACGTTCACCGACGGGCCCGCGCGCCACCGCGCGCTCGGCGTGTTCTCCATGATGGCCGGGCTCGGGCTGACCATCGGCCTGATCCTCGGCGGCCTGCTGGCCACCGCCTCCTGGCGCTGGGTGTTCTTCATCAACCTGCCGTTCGGTGCCGCGCTGGTGTACCTCGCCCCGCGGTACCTGAAGGAACCGCCGCGACACCGGGCCCGGTTCGACATCGGCGGCGCCGTCACCTCCGCGCTGGGAGTGGCCGCTCTCGCCTACGGCTTCATCCGCGCCTCCTCCGACGGATGGTCCGACAGCTTCACCCTGGGCGCGTTCGGCATCGCGGCGGTCCTGCTCGTCACCTTCGCCCTGATCGAACGCGGCGCCGAGCAGCCGATCGTCGCCTACAAGCTGCTCGGCCAGCGCAGCCGGGCCGCGGCCTACACCAACATGCTGCTGCTGGGCGCGGCCATGGGCGGCACCATGCTGTACATGTCGATCTTCATCCAGCAGGTGCTGGACTTCAGCGTGCTGCAGGCCGGGCTGGCGTTCCTGCCCATGGCGGTGGTGCAGTTCATCTGTGCGCGCACCGCGCCGAAGCTGATGAGCAGGCTCGGCGGCAAGCGGCTCACCGCGATCGGGACCGTGCCGCTCGTCGCGGCGGCGGCCTGGCTGGTGCTGCTCGACGACTCGTCCAACTATCTGACGAGCGTCCTCGGCCCCCTGTTGCTGTTCGGCGTCGGCATCGGCCTGGCCTTCATGCCGCTGAACTCGACGATCCTCGCCGGGCTGCCGCCCCAGGCGACCGGTTCCGCCTCCGGGCTGCTCCAGTGCCTCCAGCAGGTCGGCTCGACCATGGGGGTCGCGGTGCTGACCACGGTGTACGGCACCTCGCTGCGCCACTCCGCCGATCATCCGGTACCGGGGCTCGGTACGGCGGAGCAGCTCCGGCACGCCTGGGCCGACGGTGTTTCCGCGGCGATGTACGTGCCCGCGATCCTGGCCGCCCTTGCGTTCCTCCTCGCGGCATTCGTCATCCGCGCCCCGGCCAGGGCCGCCCAGAAAGCCTGACCGGCCCTGGATCGAGCGCGCGAGCGTGCGATTCTGGCGATGCCACAGACCGAGGGAGCCACGTTGACGCCGACGCAGACCCCGCGTTCCCGCGGGGAACAGGCAGCCGGGGGGCACGTCGTCCGAGCGGATGCCGCCCGCAACCGGGACCGGGTGCTGGCCGCGGCCCAGTCGGTCTTCGCCACCCACGGGGCGGACGCCTCGCCGCACGAGGTCGCCCGCTTCGCCGGCGTCGGCGTCGGCACCCTCTACCGGCACTTCGCCACGCGCGAGGCGCTGCTGGAGGCGGTGCTCTCCGACCGTTTCGAGTCCCTGCGCCAGCTCGCGGCCGAGCCCGCCCCGGGGTTGACCGCCGAGGAGGCGCTGCTGGAGTGGATCGGCGCGTTCGCCCGGCACCTGACCGCCTACCGGGGGCTGGCGTCGTCGCTGATGCCCACCATGCACGACGAGGCATCCCCGCTGTGGCAGGCGTGCCGCGAGATGCGTCTCGCGGTGGACAGCCTGCTGCGCCAAGCCCAGGCCAACGGCTCGTTCCGCGCCGACCTGGACATCTCGACGCTGCTGAAGCTGGTCAACGCCATCGCGCTCACCGCCGAGCAGACCTCGGACGACGGGGCCCGGCTGCTCGACTTCGTCATGACGGGCCTGCACCCCCGGCGCTGATCCCGCTGCGGGAAGCGTCATCAGGACTGGGACGGCACGACCGAACCCCTGACCCGGATCGGCGTGTCGTCCTGGCTGGCGGGCGGTGGGCTTAGCCGCACCAGAGCCGCGTTTTAGCCTCCCGGGCGACGATGGCGCAGTAGCAGCTCGCCACCCCCGGCCGTCCGCGCGGATCCCTCCGCGCCGGCGTTACTCCACTGCCCTGGGCGCTGGCGGGCCTGCCGTCGACCGGGAGCCAGGATGGACGCCTCGCAGACCGCCGTCCCCGAATCCACCAGCCAGCTCTTCACCGCACACCAACGGGGCCAGCTGGCATCTCGCTATTCCGAGGTGCCGGCATGGCTCGCCGCCCTGCCGGACGCCGAGCGCGTCCGCGCCGGCCAGGTCCTCGCCCGTCTCGACCCGGACGAGGTGCTGCGCGCTCACCCGACGACGCCGGTGGTCACCGTCGCGATCACCGGGCACGGCACGCTGGCGCCGCTGCTCGCGCCACTGACCATGCACCTGGCTCGGCACGGCCTGCTGCTTCGGCCGGTGACCAGCGCCTTCGACAGTTATGTCTTCCAGCTGGCGGACCGGTCGAGCAGCCTCTACGCCGCCGAACCCGACCTGACCCTCTGTGTCCTCGATCCCATGGTCGTCCTCGACGAGCTGCCCGTGGAGTGGCAACCGGCAGACGTGGCCCGCGTCTTCGACGAGAAGATCCGGCTGGTCGAAGGCCTGGTCGGCGAGTTCGCGGCGCACGGTCGCGGGGTACTCGTGCTCAACACTCTTCCGCTGCCCCGGCTGTGGTCGGCGCAGCTCCTCGACCTCGGTGCCCGGGCGACGCTCGGCGCGCTGTGGCGGGAGGCGAACGCACGGTTGCTGCGGCTGGCGCAGGGCCAACCGGCGCTCGTCGTCGTCGATCTCGACCCGCTGCTCGCCGACGGGATCCCGCTCGTCGAACAGCGGCTCAGCACCTATGCCCGGGCCCACCTGTCCCCCGCGCTGTTGGCCGCGTACGCCGCGGAGATCGGGCACCTCGCCCGGCACGTCACCGGACGCACCCGCAAGGCCCTCGTGCTGGACCTCGACGGCACGTTGTGGGGCGGGATCCTCGGCGAGGACGGCGTCACCGGAATCGAGGTCGGCGAGACACCCCGGGGCGAGGCGTTCGCCCGCTTCCAGCGGGTCGTGCGCCAGCTCGGATCGCAGGGCGTGCTGCTGGCGGTCGTGAGCAAGAACGACCGGGACCTGGTGCGGGAGGCCCTGCGGCAACGCGCCGACCTGCCGCTGCGAGAGGCGGACTTCGTCCGGATCCTGCCCAGCTGGCGGCCCAAACACGAGGCGCTCAGCGAGCTCGCCGACGCACTCAACCTCGGCGTGGACAGCCTCGTGTTCGTCGACGACAGCCGGTTCGAGTGTGAGCTGGTGCGCCGCGAGCTGCCGGCCGTCGCCCTCGTTTCGCTGGACGACGAACCCGCGCTGCACCCGCAGCGGCTGCTCCAGGAGGGCTGGTTCACCACCCGGGGGCTCACCGCGGAGGATCGGACCCGCGTGGCCAAGTACCGCGAGGAGGCCGACCGGCACGATTTTCTGCACAGTTTCGACTCCCTGCAGGACTACCTGCGCGAGTTGCGGGTCACGGTCCGGCTCTCGGATGCGGACGAGTCCGATGTGCCCCGCGTTTCCCAGCTCAGCCTGCGCACGAACCAGTTCAATCTCACCACCCTGCGGCTGCAACCCACCGACATCCGCCGGCTGCTCACCGACCCGCAGTCGCGGGTGCTCACCATCCGATCCCGGGATCGGTTCGGCGACAACGGGCTGGTGGGAGCCGTCTTCCTGCGCAGTTCCGGACAGGACGTGCACATTGAGAACTTCGTGCTCAGTTGCCGGGTCTTCTCTCGCGGCATCGAGCAGGCCTGTCTTTCCACGGTTCTCCGCCAGGCACGGGCAGTGGGCGCGCGGGCCGTGCACGGCTCCTACCGGCCTTCCGCTCGCAACGGGCTCGTACAGGATTTCTATCCCCGCTATGGGTTCGAACGGGTGGGCGCGGACCGCAACACCGTGCATTTCCGCCATGCCCTGGCCCGGTCATTGGAACCACCCGAGCATCTGCACGTCGACGCCGACCCCGAAAAGGACATCAGATGATCAGTTTCGAGGAATTCGTGGATATCATCCGCGTCGAGCTGGGGCTGCCGCTGAACACGGCGGACGCGGAAATCGATCTCGACCAGGTGCCCGGCTGGGATTCGGTGTACCTGTTGACTCTGCTCACGGTGCTGGAAAAACGCACCGGCGCGCCTGTCTCGCTGCCCGACGTCCTGGCAGCCACCAGTCTGCGCGAGATTTACACCGTGGTCACCGTGGTCACCGTGGTCACCGTGGTCACCGTGGTCACCGCGGACGCGGAAGCGCCGGCGGATCAGCCCACCGGCTGAGATGCGGCGACTGAAAAGGTCCGTCCTACGTGCAGGGGCCCGACTGATCGCCTCCTGGGTGAATCTCATGACGATCCGCGGGCCGGACGGCATCATCATCGGAAATCTCGGTCCTCTGTGGGGGTTCGTCGTGTGCGCACCCGTGGCGCCCGCCGCGGTGGAGAGCCGGCTGTGCCCGCAGGTCCCCCTGAGCCCCGTGGAAAGGCAGCTCGAGCAGCACTTCCGCCCAGCCTGATCGATCTGCTCGCACCGGCGGGTGGAATCCGCGGGATGAACAAGAACGGGCTACTCGACGACCGCGGTGAATGCCGCGCCGATCACGACCGCGACCGCCAGGTCGACGATGTTGCCCCGCATCAGGAACTGGTTGAAGCCGGTGAAACCGGGACGGATCAGTTTGGTCGTCGGTTCCACGACGCCACGACTGCGGGATTCTTCTCCAGCCGAGCACCGGACTCTCCTCGAGGTCGCCGAGCGCCCCAGGCGGCGCCGAGCCCGGTTATGTCCAGTGCGGAGAGGTTATGCGATTGCGGCGGCTAACCGCGCACCAGGTTCGTTCCACTCTGGGCCCTGGCCGCGGAGCGGGCGGCCAGGGCGTCACGGAGTTTCGTCAGCCGGGCGATCTCGGTGTCCAGCGCGTCGAGGCGGCGTTCGACGACACCGCTCGTCGAGCTGCACACGCCGCGGGGGTCGCCATAGCGCGGCAGGGTGTCGCCTTCCAGCAGATGGAGGCGGTCCGCGCAGGCAGCCACATCCTCGACGGTGAGGCCCAGCGCGAGCAGCTCCCGGATGATCCGTATCCGGTTGACGTCCGCCGCGTCGTACTCCCGCTGACCGGACGCCGTGCGCCGCGGCGGCGCCAGCAGCCCGCGCTGCTCGTAGAACCGCAGCGCGCGGGGGGTGGTGGCCGCCGCCGCGGCGGCTTCGCCGATCTTCATCTACAACTCCACGATGACCGTTCCGAGGTGCCTACCGCCAATGGTCTCCGACAACGCCCGCGCCGCGTGTTCGATGCCCACCACTCGGACCTGCGGAACGGTGATCTCGCCCTGGCGGAGCCAGGCCCCGAACCGGTCGACCCAGTCGGTGGCCACCGAGTTGTCGAGACCGCGCAGTGTGACGTGCTTCAGGATCACCTGGTAGATGTCCAACTCGACAGGCGCGCTGGTGCCCGACCCGTTCGGGTCCAGCTGACCATCCAACGCCCCCACCAGGACGAAACGCGCCCCCGGACGGGCCACCGTCAGGGCCGCCCGGAGCTGCTCGCCGCCGACGTTGTCCACCATGACATCGATGCCGTCCGGAGCCGCCTTGGCGAGCTGCTCGTGGAACGGTTCGCCGCCGCGCAGCACGGCGGCGTCGTAGCCGAGCTCGCTGACGAGCCGCCGCGCCTTCGCCGGCGATCCCGTGCTGCCAATGACCCGATCAGCCCCGAGCAGGCGCGCGACCTGCCCTGCCAGCGAGCCGACCGCGCCTGCTCCCCCGGAGACGAAGACAGTCTCGCCCGCCTTCAGCCCGCTCTGGAGCAGCGCCGAGTAGGCCGTTCGGCCCTGCGTCAGATGGGCGACCGGATCCGGTAGGACGTCGCCCAGGGGCTGGCACTGCGCGGCGGGAACAGCGGCGTACTCACGCCAGCCCAGCCAGTGCGAGACCAGCTCACCCGGGCGCAGGCCAGAGCCGGCCGGCGCCGAGACGACTTCCCCGACGGCAGCCCCGAACAGCGTGTCACCGGGATGAATCGGCGGGAACGGCGCGCCTTCGACGCCTCCGCCGAACAGCGTCCGCAGCGCGGCGAACACGTGGAAGTACCGGTTACGGACGAGTGCCTCACCATCGCCCGGTGTGGGTACCGGAACCTCGACGACCTCGAAGTCGGCCGGCTGCGGCAGGCCAACGGGCACGGTGGCGAGACGGACTTCGCGTGAGCGTGACATGGCCGGGACCGTAACCCCTGACCCGCACGTCAGCGGCAAACCGCCAGCATCCCCGCCCGCGGGTTGACGCTGGGGCAGCTCTGCCAACACGACCCGATTGTTCCTCAATCCTCTTTTCTCGGTGCGACTTCCACCCCGCTGGAGCGACGGTTTCACACGTCCCCCGGGTTTGCGGATCGCCGACACGACCGGGACCAACCTTGCTGTCCACGCTAACCAGCCTCTACCGTAAGAGCGCATCAGGAACACCCATTGCCGGAATGCGTGGCGAAACATTCCCAATCTCCCCGCAGGCCGACACCGACACGGCCCGACCAACTCACTTTGGCGACCTTTTGATCGAGGTCGGGCCCCATGACTCGCGAAAAGGATCTACATGAAGAACGATCACCATCGGCGCGGCGGCCAAAATTCGCCCACGCCGGTCGTCCGGAACATCATGCATGGCTTTGCCGCCGGACTCGTCTCGCTAGGAGCATTCGCCCTACTACATGCCTCCCCTGCCGAAGCGGCCACCGGTGGCACCTCGACTCGAGGGCTCCACGCTGTCTCGGACTTCAACAGCGACGGTCGGACGGATCTGTCCCTGACCGGCCCGAATGGCTGGAACACCATCCCCGTGGCCTTCTCCAACGGCGACGGCACCTTCAGGGTCACCAATTACCAGGCCAGCGGATTCCCAAGCTGGGCCGCCAGCGCCGGCGCCAAACTCGCCACCGGCGACTTCAACAACGACGGCCGCACCGACCTCGTTCTCACCGGCCCAGCCGGCTGGAACACCATCCCCGTCGCCTTCTCCAACGGCGACGGCACCTTCAGGGTCACCAATTACCAGGCCAGCGGATTCCCAAGCTGGGCCGCCAGCGC
>NZ_JALKFU020000069.1 GCF_023242965.2 Frankia sp. AgKG'84/4 | reverse complement strand
CTCACCCTGGTGCGCCTACGAGATCGGCATCGCACACGAGGTCGGCAGCCTGCTGCTGCCCCTGCGGGCGCAGCCGGGTGCGGTCCGCGAGGGCCACCCGGCCCTGGACCTGCGGGTCGCCGCTGGCCGCGTTCGCCGAGACGGACTCGGGCCGGCCGCCGGCCTGTGCGGCGTCCCGGCGTCCCGTCCGGTCGCTGTCGTGGTTGACCTCGCCGTTGTTCACTGGGACACCCCTGCCTCTCTCCGCCCGCGGTCCGCGTCGCGCGTCCGCTCACTGGGATTCGTGCTCGCTGCAAGTCGTGGGTCGGTGGTCTCGGGGTCGGTGATCTCGGGGTCGGTGGTCTCGGCCTGGGCGCGGTGGGCGCCTGCCACGCGGTGAGGGACCGTCACGTGGTGAGGGGCGCGGTCGCGGTGAGCCGCTCCAGCGCGGCGAGCGGGATCACCGCCCAGGCCGGCCGGTGCCGCGTCTCGTACAGCACCTCGTAGACGGCCTTGTCGAGCTCGAAGGCACGCAGCATCGCGGCGTCCTCCCGCGGGTCGCGGCCGGCCGCGTGGCCGTAGCCGCGGCAGAAAGCCTCCCGGTTACGGTCCGCCCACTCCTGCGCGCGGTGCTTCAACGCCGGCTCGTCGCCGCGTTCCAGCAGCATCGAGCGGGCCGCGTAGTCGTAGGACCGCAGCATCCCGGCCACATCGCGCAGCACCGACTCCAGGCCGACCCGGTCCGCCACGGGACGTGCCGGCTCCCCTTCGAAGTCGAACAGCACCCAGCCCGAGTCGACCCGCAGCACCTGACCGAGGTGCAGGTCACCGTGCAGGCGCTGGAAGGGCCGCGGATGCACGTCCTCGGGCGCCGCGTCGGTCAGCTCGTCGTAGGTGCCCCGCACGGCCGCCTCGAACGGCCGCAGGGTGGGCGTGGCGTCGAGCGCGGCGTCGAACCGGCCGTGCAGGTAGGCGACCAGGGCGCGCAGGTCCTGCCCGGTCGGCGAGCGGGTCGGCAGCGCCCGGGCGAGGTCCGCGTGGACCTCGGCGGTGGCGGCGCCGAGCCGCTCCGACTCGGCGGCGAAGTCCCCGCCGACCTCGTCGGGGTGCAGGTCGCCCTCGGCGTAGAGGTCGCGCACGCTGGCCAGCGCCAGCCGCCAGCCCTCGGTGCCGCTGCGCAGATACTCCTGCAGGAAGCCGAACGTGGTCTCGCGACCCTCGATCTGCCCGGAGTACCAGGCGACGGGGGCGGCGACATGCTGGCTGCCGGTGTCGGCCAGGGCCCGGGTGACCTCCAGGTCGGGGTTGACGCCCGCCCAGAGCCGGCGAAAGACCTTGAGGATGTACGCGTCGCCGTAGATGATCGACGTGTTGGACTGCTCGGCACCGACGGGATGCGACGGCAGGTTCTCCAGCGGGGTGGCGCCCGCGGCGGCCGGACCGCGCAGTTCGGCGACGAGATCGTCGCGGTGCGTCGCGCGGGCGAGGAATCGCAGTAGCGCGGCGGCGCCGTCGGGGTCCTGCAGGCCGTCGTACACCAGCCCGCCTGCGCACTCGCCCAGCAGGAAGCCCTCGTGGCCGAACGGCGCGTCGGCCCGGACCACCAGCGGGACCTGGTAATGGTCAGCGGGTCCGCGCTCGTAGTCGACGTCAACGATCAGCAGTCGCAGCGGCTCGAGGACGGTGACGTCCCGGCGGATCTGGACCCGCCCGGCGCCGCGTCCCCGGCCGGCGAACCAGCGCTGCCGGGGCAGCCAGTCGGTCAGCAGGCCCGCCAGTTCGGCGTGGTGGTCACCCATCCTCGGCCTCCTGGTACCTGTGCACGACTGTCATGGTGTCAACCTAACGCCGAGTAACCGGCTGTGATCATTGGTCCACCGGGTGCGTACCGATCGCCCTGAGCCTGTGGCGGCCGCCCGCGCGAACGTGCCTAGGGGGTGAATTCCCCCGTTCTTGTCAGTGCGAACCAATAATGGCCGTGACCGGGCAGCGTCAGCAGGTAGGGCAGGTCGCCGATCGGCGGGAAGTGCACCCGGCCGAGCAGCTCGACCGGCACCATTCCGGCGAATCTGCGCAGGTCGAGCTCGACCGGCTGGGCGAAGCGGGACAGGTTCGCGACGCACAGGACGGAGTCGTCGCCGAGCTCCCGTACATATGCGAAGACCGACGGATTGGACGCGGCCAGCTCCTCGTAACTGCCCTGGCCGAAGACGGGATGCCGCTTGCGCACCTCGATCATCCGCTTTGTCCAGGACAGGAACGAGGTCGCTGTCCGCTGCCCGGCCTCGACGTTCAGGCCCTGGTATCCGTACACCGGATCCATGATCAGGGGCAGGTAGAGGCGGGCCGGGTCGGCCGTGGAGAAACCGGCGTTGCGGTCCGGCGACCACTGCATCGGTGTCCGGACGCTGTCCCGGTCACCGAGGTAGATGTTGTCGCCCATGCCGATCTCGTCGCCGTAGTAGAGCACCGGCGAACCGGGCAGCGACAACAGCAGCGCGGTGAACAGCTCCATCTGGTCGCGGCTGTTGTCCAGCAGCGGCGCGAGACGCCGGCGGATGCCGATGTTCGCCTTCATGCGGGGGTCCTTCGCGTACTCCGCCCACATGTAGTCGCGTTCGTCATCGGTCACCATCTCGAGCGTGAGCTCGTCGTGGTTGCGCAGGAAGATGCCCCACTGGCAGTTCGGCGGGATCTGCGGGGTCTGCGCCAGGATCTCGGAGATCGGGTAGCGCGACTCGCGGCGGACCGCCATGAAGATGCGCGGCATCAGCGGGAAGTGGAACGCCATGTGGCACTCGTCGTCGGCACCGAAGTACTCGACGACGTCGGAGGGCCACTGGTTCGCCTCGGCGAGCAGCACCCGGTCGGCGTACTTGGCGTCGACCTCCTTGCGGACGCGGCGCAGGTACTCGTGCGTCTCGGGGAGATTCTCGCCGTTGGTGCCGTCCCGGACGTAGAGGTAGGGCACCGCGTCGAGGCGGAAGCCGTCGATCCCGAGGTCCAGCCAGAACCGCAGGACCTCGAGCATCGCCTCCTGCACGTCGGGGTTGTCGTAGTTCAGGTCGGGCTGGTGGGAGAAGAACCGGTGCCAGTAGTACTGGCCGCGCACCGGGTCCCAGGACCAGTTCGACTTCTCGGTGTCGACGAAGATGATGCGGGCCTCGGGGTACCGCTCGTCGGTGTCGGACCAGACGTAGAAGTCCCCGTACGGTCCGTCTGGGTCCGAGCGCGACGCCTGGAACCACGGATGGGCGTCCGAGGTGTGGTTCATGACCAGGTCGGCGATGATCCGGATGCCACGGCGGTGCGCCTCGTCGACGAGGCTGACGAAGTCCCCCAGGTCGCCGAACTCGGGCAGGATCTGGAAGTAGTCGGCGATGTCGTAGCCGCCGTCGCGCAACGGCGAGTTGTAGATCGGCAGCAGCCACAGGCAGTCGACGCCGAGCCACTCCAGATAGTCGAGCTTGTCGATGAGCCCGCGGATGTCGCCCGTGCCGTCGCCGTTGGAGTCGGCGAAGCCGCGGATCAGCACCTCGTAGAAGACCGACCGCTTGTACCAGTGCGGGTCGCGGGCGGACTCCCGCACCGGCCCGGCCGGCCCCGGGCCGGGCACGTCGGCCCCCATCGGCTCGCTGAGCGGCTGCGGTTCGTTGTTCGTCGGTTCCCCGACGAACAACGGCTCGTCCCGGGTCGAGGTGTCGTCCCGGGTCGAGGTGTCCTCCCGGGTCGAGGTGTCCTCCCGGGTCGAGAGGCCCTGGTCGGTGCGCGGCTCGTCCGTCACGACCGGGTCCGCAGGGTGAGAACGTGCGCGGGCTCTACCGCCGGGTCCAGGCGAACGAAGTTCTCCCGGCCCCACTGGTAGGTGGCCCCGGTGATCTCGTCGGTGACCTCGACGGTGTCCTGCCAGTCCAGCCCGAGCGCGGGCATGTCGAGGCGCACCGTGGTCCAGTGCGCGTTGTGCGGGTCGAGGTTGACCACGACGAGCACGGTGTCGGCCCTGCCGTCACCGGTGTCGACCAGCCGCTTCGAATAGACCATGATCTGGTCGCTGTCGGCATGGTGCACCTGCAGGTTGCGCAGCCAGTGCAACGCCGGATGGGCGCGGCGGATCTGGTTGAGCCGGGTGAGATAGGGCGCCAGCGATCGACCCGCCCGCTCGGCGGCCGCCCAGTCCCGCGGCCGGTACTGGTACTTCTCCGAGTCGAGGTACTCCTCGCTGCCCGGCTTGACCGCCACGCTCTCGTACAGCTCGTAACCGGCGTACACGCCCCAGGTCGGAGACAGCGTCGCGGCGAGAACCGCGCGGATCCGGAAGGCCGCCGGCCCGCCGTCCTGGAGATAGGCGTGCAGGATGTCCGGCGTGTTCACGAAGAAGTTCGGCCGCATGTAGTGACCGGCGTCCACGAGTTCACGGGCGTACGCCTCGAGTTCCCACTTCTGGGTGCGCCAGGTGAAATACGTGTACGACTGGGTGAAGCCGATTTTCGCCAGGGTGTGCATCATCGGCGGTCGGGTGAAAGCCTCGGCGAGGAAAAGAACGTCCGGCTCGACCGCCTTCACCTGACCGATGAGCCATTCCCAGAACTCGACCGGCTTCGTGTGCGGATTGTCGACGCGGAAGATGCGGACTCCGTGCGCCGTCCAGTGCCGGACGACCCGCAGGATCTCCTGATAGAGCCCGGTCGGGTCGGCGTCGAAGTTCAGCGGATAGATGTCCTGGTACTTCTTCGGCGGGTTCTCGGCGTAGGCGATCGAGCCGTCGCTGCGCACGACGAACCACTCGGGATGCACCTTGGCCCACGGGTGGTCCGGCGCGCACTGCAGGGCGAGGTCGAGCGCGACCTCCAGGCCGAGCGAGCGCGCGCGGGCGACGAACAGGTCGAAGTCCTCGATCGTCCCGAGGTCCGGATGCACCGCGTCGTGGCCGCCGTGCTCGCTGCCGATCGCCCACGGCGAGCCCGGGTCGTCCGGGCCCGGGACGAGGGTGTTGTTCGGGCCCTTGCGGTTGACCTCGCCGACCGGGTGGATCGGCGGCAGGTAGACGACGTCGAAGCCCATGTCGGCGATTGCCGGCAGGCGCTCGGCGGCGGTCAGGAAGGTACCCGAACGGGGCGGGTCGAGCGTCGCCCCCTCCGAACGGGGGAACATCTCGTACCAGCTGCCGTACAGCGCCCTGGGCCGGTCCACCCACACCCGGTACAGCGGCGATCGGGTGATCAGCTCACGTAGCGGGAACGCGTCGAGCAGGCTGGCCAGCCGCGGGTCGACCGCCGCACGGATCCGGTCACGTGGATCCTCGAGCGCGTCGTCGCGCAGCGCGGCGACGGCCCGGGCGATCTCCGCCCGGCGGCCCTCCGGCACGCCCGGCAGAGCCCGTAGCAGCAGCCGTGCGCCGTCCTCGAAGTCGACCGCGAGCTCGTCGACCGTCTGGCCGGCGCCGACCTTGAGCTCGATGCCGTGCCGCCAGGTGGCGACAGGATCGGACCATGCCTCGACGCGGAACCCCCACAGGCCCTCCTCGGCCGTGGTGATCTCCGCCTCGTAGCGGTCCGTGCCCTCGCCCACCGCGAGCAGGCGGACGAATGGTGCGCCCTGCCCGTCGGGGCCGGACAGCACGGCGTTCGCGCCGAGCAGATCATGACCTTCTCGAAAGACGGTCGCGCTGACAGTGAAAGTCTCGCCCACGACCGCGCGTGCGGGCCACTGCCCACACGACACGACCGGGGTCACGTCGGAGATGACAACCCGGCCTACCGAACGTCCGATCATCATGGCGACCTTATCCAGACGAACCACACCCCAATGGTCCGCCCTGTACGTGGCGAATAGCGACACCTCTGCGTGAACGGCCTGGGACCATCTCGTGGGTGATTGTTGGCATCGAGGTGGGTCTGTCTGCCCCGTCCGGATGGTTGGCGCTGAACCCGATGTTCCCCAGTTGCGGCACCGGTGAACGTCCGAACCGTGTCCGTTGTGCTGTCTGGCGGGCGTTTTCGCGGCCAGGCTGGTGACAGCGGGCAGTCCCGTGGCCGCTGGGCGCACCTCCCGGCGGTGGTGTTTCCCGTGGCTGGGGAGCCGAAAAACCCGCCCAGGCCCGTTCCGGACGTGTTACGGCGGCGTGACGGGGCTGCGGGATCCGGCCGGGTCAGCGGGCCGGTCCGCGCCTGTCGGGTTCGCGACGGCGTCGGCCGCGCCGGGCAGGTATACCCGTGCCGGCACCCACCGGCGGTGGGAACCTCCCGGGCAACCCGTTCGTCCCGCAGAGCACACGTACTCCGGTGCGTGGCCATCCGCGGGTGCAGGCGCGTCGACGATCGTGCCCGGCAGTACGCTGCCGGCGCTCGACCGGCGGGGCGCCGCGCCTGGGGCAGCGGTGGGGCGGCGGACATCAGTGCGTCGGCCCGCGCCGCCGACTGGCGTGCCCGGCACCATCAGTATCAGCGCGGCGCGGCAGGCAGGCACCCCGGCGACGAGCGACGGCGACAGTGGTCGACAGCCGGTGGCGCCAGCGAACAGCGCACCCGAACAGCGCACTCGAACTGCGCACCCGAACAGCGGTCAACACGGAGCAGGAGGACATCGTGGGAGTCAGTCTCAGCAAGGGCGGCAACGTCTCGCTGTCGAAGGAGGCCCCTGGCCTGACCAGTATTCTCGTCGGTCTCGGCTGGGACGCGCGCAGCACGACCGGCGCCGACTTCGACCTCGACGCCAGCGCCATCGCGTGCCGGTCCGACGGCAAGGTCGTCTCGGACGGGTTCTTCATCTTCTTCAACAACCTCAAGAGCCCCGACGGTTCGATCGAGCACCAGGGCGACAACCTCACCGGTGAGGGCGAGGGCGACGACGAGGCCATCACGGTGGCCCTGGCCTCCCTGCCGGCCGAGATCGACAAGATCGTGTTCCCGGTCTCGATCTACGACGCGGAGACCCGCCAGCAGAGCTTCGGCCAGGTCCGCAACGCCTTCATCCGCATCGTCAACGGCGCCGGCGGCACCGAGATCGCCCGCTACGACCTCACCGAGGACGCCTCCACCGAGACGGCGATGGTGTTCGGAGAGGTCTACCGGCACGGCGCCGACTGGAAGTTCCGCGCCGTCGGGCAGGGCTACGCCTCCGGTCTCGCCGGGATCGCCCGGGACTTCGGCGTCAACGTCTGACGCGGGCCGTCGCCGGCGGCGGGCGTGCCGGCGGCGCAAGCAGGCGGTGGGCCCGGGCCCGGTCGGTGGTCGGGCCCCCCGCGACGAACGTCACCAGTGCGGGACCACCGGTGACGTGCCGTGCCGGCCCGGCGAGTAGCCGCGGGCGTCGTGCACGGGTAGCGGGCCATCGGCCCGCGTAAACCCATTTGTCAGGTAGCGCCCGCCGAACATGCAGCTACGATGCCGTCGACCGCCGTCCGGGGCCACCTGGTCCAGGCCGACGCGGTCGCCGGCGAGTTCAGGCGACAGGGACGGATCCGAGGGACCGCGGATCCGCCGCGCGGCGCGACCGGGGTCTGGCGAGCGGTCCTGGAAGGTGTTGATTAGGCGTGCACGCCCTGCGGATCTTCGGGTGGTCTCTGGCCATCACCGTGCTGGGGGTGGCCGCGGCGGGAGTGATCGGTGGCCCCCGGGACGCGGCACTCGTGGCCATTCTCGCGGTACTCGAGATCAGCCTCTCGTTCGACAACGCGGTCATCAACGCGACGATCCTGCGCCGCATGAGCGCGTTCTGGCAGAAGCTCTTCCTCACGGTCGGCGTGCTCATCGCCGTGTTCGGCATGCGGCTGCTCTTCCCGATCGTGATCGTGGCGCTCACCGCGCACCTGAGCCCGGCCGACGTCTTCGATCTGGCGCTCAACGACGGCGCGGCCTACGGGGAGAAGCTCAACGCAGCCCACCCGGCGATCGCGGCGTTCGGCGGGATCTTCCTGTTCATGCTGTTCCTGGACTTCCTGTTCGACCCCGAGCGGGACGTGCAGTGGATCAAGAAGCTGGAGGAGCCGCTGCGCCGCGCCGGCCAGCTTGATGTCATCCCGATCGTGGTCGCGCTCGTCGCGCTGCTCGTCGTCGGCGAGGCGTTCTCCGGCGACCACACGCAGCAGGTGCTGACCTCGGGTGTCGCCGGCCTCGCCACCTACCTGGCGGTGCGCGGACTCGGTGAGTTCTTCGAGTCCCGCGGCGTCGGTGAGGAGGCCGGGGACGACGACGAGGCCGAGGAGGTCGCCGCCGCCGGTGCGGTGGGCCGCACCGGCACCACGGGCACCCCGAAGCTCGTGCTCGCCACCGGCAAGGCCGCCGCGTTCCTGTTCCTGTACCTGGAGGTCATCGACGCGTCGTTCTCGTTCGACGGCGTGGTCGGAGCCTTCGCGATCTCGCAGAACATCTTCATCATCGCCGCCGGCCTGGGCATCGGCGCGATGTACATCCGATCCCTGACGGTGTACCTCGTCCGCCGGGGCACCTTGTCCGAGTACATCTACCTCGAGCACGGGGCGCACTACGCTATCGGCGCGCTGGCGATCATTCTCGCTGTCTCGATCGAGACCGAGGTCCCGGAGATCGTCACCGGGCTCGTCGGGGTGGCCTTCATCGGGCTGGCGCTGATCTCGTCGATCCTGCACCGTCGGCGCGGGGCCGCCGACGAGGGGCCGGCGCCCGCCGGTGACGGCGACGACGCGGATCGCCAGCCGGTCGGCGCGCCGCTGTAGGGCACGCCTGTCCGAAGGCAGGGACAGCCGGAGGACTATCAGTAACCGGACGAGCCGGGGCCGACCCGCCCGCCGGGTCGGCCCCCGCTTCCGGGCTTCACGCGTCATCCATCACCACGGCGTCATCCATCACCACGGCGTCATCCTTGAACCACGGCCCGCCGGGCCGATACCGCACAGGCAGCTGGCGACCGCGAGGGAGCGGACCATGGGCATCGACTACAACAAGCGTCCCGGGCCGGCAAGCCCGGGCTCGGTCTCCCTGAGCAAGGTGACCCTGACCAAGTCCACACCGACCGTGTCGCTGAGCAAGCAGGGTGGCGGCGGGCGGCTGCACGTGAACCTGAACTGGAACCAGAGCCCGGGTGGTGGCGCCCCGCAGAAGGGCGGCTTCCTCAAGCGGGTGCTCGGCGCCGCCGGCGGCGGGACCGACCTGGACCTCGCCGCCCTGTTCGAACTCTCCGACGGTCGGTCGGGAGTCGTCCAGGCCCTTGGCGACGCCTTCGGCTCCTTCGACGGGCCGCCCTACATCCACCTCGACGCCGACGACCGCACCGGCGCCACCGCCGGCGGCGAGAACCTGTACGTCAACCTCGCCCAGGTCGCGCAGATCCGCCGGGTGCTCGTGTTCGCCTTCATCTACGAGGGCGCCGCCTCGTTCGACCAGGCCGACGCGGTGGTCACCCTGACCCCCGCGCAGGGAGCCCCCATCGAGGTACGCCTCGACGAGAAGGCCGGTGGGGCCAGGATGTGCGCGATCG
Source organism: Frankia sp. AgKG'84/4 (assembly GCF_023242965.2). Taxonomy (GTDB): domain Bacteria; phylum Actinomycetota; class Actinomycetes; order Frankiales; family Frankiaceae; genus Frankia. The sequence goes on along the minus strand of NZ_JALKFU020000069.1, from coordinate 6,499 downwards.
CCCTGCTGACCAATACTGGTGGCGACTTCACCGTGAGCCGGGAGGTCCGGTACGTCAGCGGTCACCGTGAGCTGGACCAGGCCTACGGATGGGGGCTGAACTGGACCGCCGGCCGTAAGTGAGACACGCCGGCACCTCGCGATGACCCCCCCGGTCCCGCCACCCGGCGGCGAGGAGGATCGATACCCGATGTTCCAGCCACGCCGCGATCCCGCAGCACGGCGCGGCCGACCGGGCGGCCCACCGGGGAATTCTCGAGGCCCTGATCGACGGCGATCGCGCCCTGGCCCGCCACCGCATGCGCCGCCACCTCGAAGCCCTCACCGCGGTGGCAACCACCGCCGGCTGACCCGGCGCCCACCGGATACACCGCTGAGCGCCCAACGACTCTTCGATAGGGATAAATCGGCCGCGAAGGGCTGTCGAAGAGTCAGGACGGCTCTCTCCCACGCACGCTCCCCCGACCGAGCCGGACGGCGGCCCTGGAGCGAGGTCGGATCCTTCTCACTCCGGTACGCGGGCGCGCCGGTTGGCCGCGCCGCCGTGGCATCGTCGGATGGCCGGGTCAAACCGGCACGGCCGGCTGGGACCGGACTCGACTCGGGGGTGAACGTCCTGATCACGGAACTGATGGCGGTGCGGCACGGGCAGAGCGAGGCCAACGTCGCCTTCCCGGCGGCCCGGGCGGCGGGGCGTCCAGACACGGGCCTGACCTGTACCGACGCCGAGGTGAAGCTGACGGCCCTCGGCGAGGCGCAGGCCGCCGCGCTCGGCCGGTCGCTCGCCGCCGACTCGCCGGTCACCGCACCGCCGCAGGTTGTGGTCTGCTCGCCGTACCTGCGGGCCCGGCGGACCTACGAGATCGCCGCCGAGGCGTCCGCCGGCGCCGGGCTGACGCTGCCCACGCCGACGTTCGACGACCGGCTCGTCGACCGGCTGATGGGCGAGCTGGAACTGATGAGCAGGCTCGCGATCGAGGCCGCGTTCCCGGCGGAGGCGGCGCGGTGGCGCGCCGAGGGAACGTGGCTGTACCGCCCGCCCGGCGGGGAGAATTTTCCCGACATCGCCGAGCGCCTCGGCTCGCTGCTGACGGACTTCGACGCCGCGTATCCCGGCCGGCGGGTTCTCGTCGTCGCGCACGACGCCGTGGTCGTCGTGCTGCGCCAGATCATCGAGGGGCTGTCGTACGACGAGCTGGGACGCATCAGCGCCGCCGGCGGTATCCGCAACGCCGGAATCACCCGTTTCGTTCGCTCCGGCGACCGGCTCGCGCTCGCCGAGTTCAACACCGTCACCCACCTCGCCGGCGTGCGAGCGGGATGACCGGCGCGCGAGCGGGATGACCGGCGCGCGAGCGGGATGACCGGCGCGCGAGCGGGCTGAACAGCCCGCCCGCGGTGTGCGGGCCCACCCGCGGTGCGCGGCGGAACCGTCAGCGGTGTACGCGGCGCCAGACAACGCGCAGGCCGGACCAGTTCTCGTCGATGGCGGCGACCTTGTTGTCGACCAGGCCCCGTGGGAGGGCAACCTCGCGCAGCAGGTTCTCGTTGACGTCGCTGCGATGGCCGGCGGCGCGGCGCGGCCAGGCCAGCCACAGCCCGCCCGACGGGCGGATCGGGTCGGCGAACAGGTCGACGGCGACCGCCACGTTCGCTGCCGCCCGGCAGAACGCCACCACGACGTCGACCTGGCCCAGCCCCTCGGCCAGGCCCGCAGCGAGCGGACCGGCGACATACTCCACGTCGACGTCCCCGGGCAGGTCGGGGATCTCCCATCCGGGCGGCGCGGCGGCGAGCACGAGCCGATGGCCCGGCCGGACGCCCAGCTTGCGCGCCAGCGGGGTTGCGGAGTGGCCGGCTCCCGCGGCGGTCACAGGTTCCCCGGGCGAGTCAGGTTCCCCAGGAGCGTCGGGCGCGTCATCACGTCGTTCTCCAGGTGGTTCGCGTTCGGCGGGGGTCCCGCCGGGGGGTCAACGGCGGTGCGGCAAGGCGTGGCCGGTGAGAAATGTGCCTCATCGCGAGAGCCTCGCACGGCACTCGGCCGGCCGGAAGGGATCACGGGGGCACGGTATCGTTACGCTCAGGTCGAGAGGCGCTGCAACGGACGGAGCTCGCAACGGGCCCAGGTCCGCCACGCTCGGCCCGTACCACCGTGAAAGGGCGCCTCCCACGACCGGGAGGTGTCACATGGCCAGTTCCACTTCCGTCCGCGACGCGTCGGCGGCCGAGGCGACCCGCGAGGGTTCCGCCCCCGCCGATGGCGCCGCCCCCCGCGAGAGCGCCGCCGCCCTGCGGGAGCTGCTGGGCCAGCGGGTGGTCGTCCTGGACGGCGCCTGGGGCACGATGCTGCAGAACGCCGGGCTGACCCCGGCGGACTACCAGCTCGACTCGCTGCGTGACCATCCCAAGGACGTCGCCGGCGACCCGGACCTGCTCAACCTCACCCGGCCGGACGTCATTCTCGACGTGCACCGGCAGTACCTGGCCGCGGGCGCCGACATCACCACCACGAACACCTTCACCGCGACCAGCATCGGCCAGTCCGACTACGGGCTCCAGACGCTGGTGCGGGAGATGAACATCCGCGGCGCCCAGCTCGCCCGGCAGGCAGCGGACGAGGCCGGCGGCCGGTTCGTCGCCGGGTCCATCGGCCCGCTGAACGTGACGCTGTCGCTGTCCCCGCGGGTCGAGGACCCGGCGTACCGGGCGGTGACCTTCGAGGAGGTCCGCGCGGCCTACGCCGAGCAGATCAGCGCGCTCGTCGAGGGCGGCGTCGACCTGCTGCTCGTCGAGACGATCTTCGACACGCTGAACGCGAAGGCCGCGATCGCCGCGGCGCGGGACGTCGCGCCGCAGCTGCCGCTGTGGATCTCGGTGACGATCGTCGACCTGTCCGGGCGCACCCTGTCGGGGCAGACCGTCGAGGCGTTCTGGACCTCCATCGCGCACGCGGAACCGCTGGTCGTCGGCGTGAACTGCTCGCTGGGCGCGGAGGAGATGCGTCCGCACGTCGAGGCGCTGTCCCGGATCGCGAACACCTACACCGCCTGCCACCCGAACGCCGGGCTGCCCAACGCCTTCGGCGGCTACGACCAGACCCCCGAGGAGGCCGGCCGACTCATCGGCGAGTTCGCCGCCGCCGGGATGGTCAACATCGTCGGTGGCTGCTGCGGGACGACGCCGGCGCACATCGCCCGGATCTCCGCCGCGGTCGACGGGCGCCCGCCCCGGCCGGTGCCCGCCCCCGAGCCGCGGACGCGGTTCAGCGGCCTGGAGACCTTCGAGATCGGCCCGGACACCGGCTTCGTCATGATCGGCGAGCGGACGAACGTGACCGGTTCGGCGCGCTTTCGCCGGCTCGTCGAGGCCGACAACTACCAGGGGGCCGTCGATGTCGCCCTCGAGCAGGTGCGCGGCGGGGCGAACCTGATCGACGTGAACATGGACGCCGACCTGCTCGAGAGCGAGCAGGCGATGACGACGTTCCTGAACCTGCTGGCCACCGAGCCGGAGGCGGCCCGGCTGCCGATCATGATCGACAGCTCGCGCTGGAGCGTGCTGGCGGCGGGGCTGCGCTGCGTCCAGGGCAAGGGCGTGGTCAACTCGATCAGCCTCAAGGAGGGCGAGGAGGTCTTCCTCGAGCACGCCCGGCAGATCCGCGACTTCGGCGCCGGCGCCGTCGTCATGGCCTTCGACGAGCAGGGCCAGGCGGACACCACCGAGCGCAAGGTGGCGATCTGTGGTCGCGCGTACGACCTGCTCACCGGGATCGGCTTCCCCGCCGAGGACATCGTCTTCGACCCGAACGTGCTCGCCGTGGCCACCGGCATCGCCGAGCACAACGGCTACGCCAAGGCGTTCATCAACGCGCTGCCCCTGATCAAACAGCGCTGCCCGGGCGTGCGGATCAGCGGCGGCATCTCGAACCTGTCGTTCTCGTTCCGCGGCAACGACATCGTCCGCGAGGCGATGCACTCGGCGTTCCTGCTGCACGCGGTGCGCGCCGGGCTGGACATGGGCATCGTCAACGCCGGGCAGCTCGCCGTCTACGCGGACATCCCCGCCGACCTGCTCGAACTCGTCGAGGACGTGCTGTTCGACCGGCGCGAGGACGCCACCGACCGGCTCGTCTCGTTCGCCGAGACCGTCAGCGGCGGCAAGGGCACCCAGCGGGTCGTCGACTTGTCCTGGCGGGAGGCACCGGTCGCGGCACGGCTGTCCCACGCGCTGGTGCACGGCATCGTCGACTTCATCGAGGCCGACACGGAGGAGGCCCGCGCCGACGCCGCGCGCCCCCTCGACGTGATCGAGGGCCCGCTGATGGACGGTATGAAGATCGTCGGCGACCTGTTCGGCTCGGGGAAGATGTTCCTGCCCCAGGTGGTGAAGAGCGCGCGGGTGATGAAGCGCTCTGTCGCCTACCTGGAGCCGTACATGGAGGCGGAGAAGGCCCAGCTCGCCGCCGACCGGGCCGAGCGGGCCCGGGCGATCGAGGAGGCGGGCGGCGTCGCCGAGCCGGAGGAGGAGGGCGCCGGCGGCAGGCAGGGCAACGGCAAGGTCGTGCTCGCCACCGTCAAGGGCGACGTGCACGACATCGGCAAGAACATCGTCGGCGTGGTGCTCGGCTGCAACAACTACGAGGTGATCGACCTCGGCGTGATGGTGCCCGCGAAGGTCATCCTGGACACCGCGATCGCCGAGGGCGCCGACGCCGTCGGGCTGTCCGGCCTGATCACACCGTCGTTGGACGAGATGGTCACGGTCGCCGCCGAGATGCAGCGGCGCGGGCTGCACCTGCCGCTGCTCATCGGTGGCGCCACCACCTCGCGCCAGCACACCGCGGTGCGCATCGCCCCCGCCTACGAGTCGACCACCGTGCATGTGCTGGACGCCTCCCGGGTCGTCGGGGTCGTCTCCGACCTGCTCGACCCGGGCCGCGCCGCGACGCTCGACACGGCGAACCGGGTGGAGCAGGAGCGGCTGCGCGAGGCGCACGAGAACCGGCGCTCACAGCCGATGCTGAGCCTCGCCGACGCGCGGGCGAACCGGGAGCAGGTCGACTTCTCCGACCTGCCCACCCCGGCGTTCACCGGGCTGCGGACGGTCGCGCCAGAGCTGAGCGAGCTGCGCGAAATGATCGACTGGCAGTTCTTCTTCCTGGCCTGGGAGCTGAAGGGCAAGTACCCGGCGATTCTGGACCAGCCGGTCGCCCGCGAGCTGTTCGACGAGGGCAACGCGCTGCTCGACCAGATCATCAAGGACGGCAGCCTGCAGGCGAAGGGTGTCTACGGCTTCTGGCCGGCGAACAGCGACGGCGATGACCTGCTGATCGAGCTGGACGAGGCCGCCCGGGGCCGGGAGGTCGACGGTGCCGTCGACGGGCTGCTGCGGATGCCGATGCTGCGCCAGCAGACGGTGAAGCCGGCCGGCCGGCCGAACCGCAGCCTCGCCGACTACGTGGCACCCGCCGGTGACCACATCGGCGCGTTCGCCGTGGGCATCCAGGGCGCGAACGCGCTCGCGGCCGAGTTCGAGAGCCAGCAGGACGACTACCGGGCGATCATGGTGAAGGCGCTGGCGGACCGGCTCGCGGAGGCGTTCGCCGAGTACGTCCATCTCGCCGCCCGCCGGGACTGGTTCGAGCCGGGGTCCGAGCCGGACCTCGCGGACCTGCACGCGGAGCGCTTCCGCGGCATCCGACCCGCGTTCGGCTACCCCGCCAGCCCAGATCACAGTGAGAAGCAGGCGCTGTTCGACCTGCTCGACGCCGGCGCCGCCGGCCTCGCGCTGACGGAGTCGTTCGCGATGACCCCGGCGTCGGCCGTCAGTGGTCTGATCTTCGCGAACCCGGCGTCGACCTACTTCACCGTGGGGCGCATCAACCGCGACCAGGTCGAGGATTACGCCCGTCGCCGTGGTCTCGACATCGCGGAGATCGAGCGCTGGCTGCGCCCGAACCTGGCCTACGACCCGGACTGACGGGCGCCGGGCGGCCGGCGTGAGCCTCGCCTCGCTTCACCGCGCGGTCCATCCCACCTGTCCCGACATCTCAGTTAAAGGCGGGTGTAGTGCGGGGTAGGCGCGGCGGGTGACCTCGGCGGTTCGGGGGCGTCGCGACGAACCGGCGGGGGCATGCCGCAACGGTGCGCCGACTCGACGTCCCCGCCGAAGCCGCTGACCCGGCCAGCCCTGACCCGGCCAGCCCTGACCCGGCCAGCCCTGACCCGGCCAGCCCTGACCCGGCCACCGATCACGCCCAGGCCACTCCCACCCCGGGCTCCCCGGCCCCGACCACGCCGGCTTATCCCCCCGCTGCCACCGGCCGCCTTCCCGCCACCGCGGTGGTGCGGCGGGGTGGGCGGTGGAAAGGGCGGATCTGGATCGCCCTCGCGCTGTGTGGGGCGCTGCTGAGCTGGCCGGTGGCGATAATGCCCCGTGGAGTGGTGTAGATCGGTTCGCGTTCCGCTCTGCGTCTTTCGCTATTATGCGGCCTGAATATC
>NZ_JALKFU020001211.1 GCF_023242965.2 Frankia sp. AgKG'84/4 | reverse complement strand
GGGCGGTGGCGCCTGGCCGGCGGCGCGGCGCCGGGCGATGGTCGTCGTGGTGCTGCTGCTGGTAGCCGTCATCGTGCCGCTGGCGGGCGCGCCCGGAGCGAGTGCCGCGGCGGGGACCCGCGGTGGCCTGGCGGTGGAGCCCATCGCCCGCGCGGATTCATCCACAGGAACACCACGCTCTTCCACAGGTTCATCCACAGGCGAATCGGACGAATCACCAGTTCATGCGCCCGTCGTGGCGGGGTCGTCCACCGCCGCGAACCCTGTCGCGATCACCGTGACGGACGTCGTCTCGCCCACCGCGACCTCGCCCACCCTGTCGGTGCGCGGCACGATGGCCGCCACCACGGCCGATCCGCTGACCGACCTGTGGATGAGCCTGTCCATCGGCACGCGCCAGGTGCGCTCCCGTGACGAGCTCGCCACACTCGCCGCCAACCCCACCACCAGCGGCTACCAGAAACTCCCCCTCACCAGCGGGCACGTCGTGCAGCAGATGGCCGATCCACCCGTCCGGGGCGGCAGTCCCATCCCGTTCGAGATCACCGCGGACCTCGCCGCGGCCGGTGGCGCCGCGCCGCGTCCCGGTGCGTATCCCCTGCAGGTCCGGGTGAGCGGTTCCGTGGCCGGGCGGGCATCGAAGCCGATCGGCGCGGCGTACTCCTTCGCCGTCCGGTCCTCCGCCCAGGCACAGCGAACCAAGGTGACGGTCGTGCTGCCGATCGCCGACCAGCCCCGCCTGCGCTCCGACGGGCTGCTCACCGACAACGACCTGGCCGACGAGGTGAAGCCGACCGGCCGGCTGTCCAAGCTGCTCGACGCCGCCAGCCCGCCGGTCGTGCTCGCCGTCGACCCCACGCTGGTCAAGGCGCTGCAACGCATGAGCAACCCGGAGGGCTACCGCTACGCCAGTCCCGCCAGCCCCGCCGGCGGCGTCCTGATGCCGCGAAGCTCGGCCGCGGCGGCCTTCCTGACCAGGCTGGAGAACTACGCCGGCCAGGGCGGCACCGTGATCGCGCTGCCCTACGGCGACGCGGACCTGACCGCACTGGTCCACGCGCAGAAGCTGGACACGGTCGAGTACGCCGTCAAGACTGGCCAGGTCGTGCTGGACGCCTTGCTGCCCCAGGCCCCTCGCCCGGTCGCCTTCCCCGCGGACGGGCTCGCCGACGCGACGACTGTGGACGTGCTGAGTCAGTTGAAGGTCCCAACCGTGCTGCTCGACGACCGCCTGCTGCCCGCGCCCAAGGGCATCAACTACACCCCGTCGGCCGGCATCGACATCGCCACCTCGAGTGGCACCCCGATCCGCGCGCTCGCGACCGATCACCGCCTCGCCGACGTCGCCACCTCCTACACCGGCGCGGCGCAGGGCCCCAGCGCCGGCGCGGTCCTCGCGCGGTTGCGGGCCGACCTCGCCACGATCACCGCCGAGCGGTCCGAGACCCGCCAGCTGGTCCTCGCCCTGCCACGCAACTGGCAGATACCGGACGACTGGGCCCAGCAGGTGCTGAGCGCGATCACCAGCGACTACTCGCAGCCGGCGCCGATCGACGACCTGCTGGGCGCCGACCAGCCCAGCGCCCCCCGCGGCGGGCTGGTCTACCCCGCCGACGCGCGGGCCCGCGAACTGCCCGCCTCCTACCTGGACTCGGTGACGAACGTCCGGGACGAGGCGCTGGCCCTGTACCCGGTGCTCTGCGCGCCGCCGCGGGACACCGTCGAGTGCCGGGTGGAGCGCATCGACCCGATGCGCAACGCCCTCGTCACAGCGACCTCCGTCTGGTGGCGCGCAGACCGCATGGTGGATGGTGTGTCGCTCAGCCAGCAGGTCGACGGGAACGTTTCCGCGATCCGCAACGGCATCCAGATCGTGGCGTCCCGCAGTGTGAACCTGACGAGCCGGCACGGGCTCGTGCCGATCACGCTCGAGAACAACACCCAGTGGGACGTCACCGTCGTGCTGGCGTTCTCCTCGACCAACCGCTCGCGACTGCGATCGGCGCTGCGGGAGACCCGTGCCCTGCAACGCGGGCAGAAGGCGCAGATCGAGATCGAGGTGGACTCCGAGGGCGCGGGAACGTTCCCGCTGGAGATCCGCCTGCTGAACCTCGACGGCAAGGCCCTCTCCAGCGACCCGCCCGCCCGGATCCTGGTGCGTTCGACCGTCTACGGCGCGATCGCGACGGGCATCACCATCTTCGCCGTCAGCGTGCTGCTGCTCGCCGTCCTGTTCCGCCTCGTCCGCCGGCTGCGGCCCGGCGCACGGCGGCCGATGCCCACCGGCACCGCGGCCGGGATCACCGCCGACGGGACCGTGGTGGACAGTGCCGTCGCGGGCGCGGGCGCCGACCCACCACCTGGCATCGGTGGCCGCGATCCGGCTGGCCACGAGCGGTCGCACGGGCGCGCCACGCACCGCGACGACCCGTACCGGGACGACCAGCATCAGGAAGATCCGCCCTACGGCGACCACGCGAGGTACGGCGCTGCCCTCGCGGGTTCACCGGAGGACCCCTGGGCTTCGGCCTACCCC
>NZ_JALKFU020001210.1 GCF_023242965.2 Frankia sp. AgKG'84/4 | reverse complement strand
GCGCAACCCCGCCCAGTGCGCCGGCCCGTCCTCGGCGCCTGCGACCAACAGGGCGAGGCCCGCCTCGGCGTTCCCGACGGAGCCGGCGAGCACCACCACGTCACCCGCCCGGGCGCCCGAGCGCAGCACCGGCGCCTGGCCCCGCAGGTCACCGAGGGCGGTCACGCCCAACATGATCGTGTCGGCGGAGCTCATGTCACCGCCCGCGATGCTCGCCCCGGCCCGGGCGCATTCGGCGGCCAGGCCGTCGGCGAGTGCCAGCGCCCAGTCCACCGCCAGCTCCCCTGGCGCCGCGAACCCTACGAACAGACCGGTGGGGTGGGCTCCCATCGCCGCGACGTCGGCGAGGTTCTGAGCGGCGGCCTTGTGTCCGATGTCCGTCCCGGACGACCAGTCCCGGCGGAAGTGCCGGCCCTCGATCAGCAGGTCCGTGGTGACGACCACCCGGCCGTCCGCGGCGGCCAGTACCGCCGCGTCGTCCCCGGGGCCGACGAGCACGTCGCGGCCCTGGGTGAAACGCGCGGTGATCGCTCTGATCAGCGCGAACTCACCAAGGTCCCGCAGCGTTGCCGTCATCGCCGACGGCCCGCTCCTCCCGCCGGGCCACCCCCGCAGGCGGTGGCCCGGAAGGGCCAGCCGGCAGCGGCCCGGGGCAGTCGACCGTCCGTGGACGGTGGGTTCACCGGCCCTGCGGTGCTCTGCCAACGGAATGCCCGTGATCGCAACACTGGCGTGACCTTTTCGTCATATCCCACGGAAAAACTGACGCGCGTGCACAACCAGCCCTGTCGATGCGTACGGCGCAGAGCCCGCGTCTGCGCCACCGTGGCCGTCCGGCCACGCGTCCAGGCCGCTCGTCACGGCGGTGGCCCGTCCGGCCGACGCCGGGCAGGGTAGGTCTGCGGGTGGCCCTGCAGCCCGGCCGCGGCAAGATCGAGGGAAGGCACTACCTGCCTTCCACGCCCGAGACAGTCACCTGGGGCGATCTGCCGAACGCCCTGACCAAGCCGGTCCTGAGCATCGACTCGGGTGCCACGGTCACCGTCGACACGGTCAGCCCGGAGGGAATCCTCGGTGACCAGGGACGCGACCCAGACGCGTTCCTCGCCGCGCTCGGCGTCTCGCATCCGGAGGTGCTGGCCGACGCCCGCGCGATCGCCACCTCCGGCCTGTCGCACCGGTTCGGGCTGGACGCCCCGCACATCGTCACCGGCCCGGTGCTCGTCCGCGGCGCCCAGCCCGGGGACATGCTGCGGGTCGACGTCGTCTCGTTGCATCCGCGGGCCCGGTACGGCATCGTCTCCACCCGGCACGGCGACGGTCTGTTCGCCGGGGAGTTCCCCGAGGGCGGCCCGCCCGAGCGGGGCGCCGACGCGCGCCACTGGCAGCGCTTTGGCACGCTCACCACCTTCTGCGCCGTCGAACGCCGCCGAGGCCGCCTCTTCGGGGTCCTGGCCAGCGCGAACGGTACTCGTGCCCGGTTCCCACTGGCGCCGTTCCTCGGTGTCATGGCGGTCGCGGTGGACAGTACCACCGAGGTTCTTCCGTCCACCTCGGTCGGTCTGCACGGGGGCGCGCTGGACTGCGGCGATCTCGGTCCCGGCGCCCGGCTTTACCTGCCGGTACAGGTCGTCGGGGCGCTGCTCGCCGTCGGGGATCCGCACTACGCGCTCGCCGACGGCAAGATCGGCGCGACAGCGCTGGAGGGCCCGTTGCGGGCCACCCTGCGCCTGACCGCGCTGCGGGACGCCGCCACCAGCGCCGCGCTCGGCGCGCTGCGGGAACCGTTCGTCGAGACGGACACCGCCTGGGTCACGATGGGTGTCGACGTGGAGCTGCCGGAGGCCATCCGCCGGGCGGCCCGCTCCGCGGTGCAGTTCCTGCACAGCAGGATGGGGCTCGAGCGGGCCGAGGCTCTCGCCTACCTGTCGGCGGCCGGCCATCTCGCCGTGGGCCACCTCGGCCCGGGGACGCAGACTGCGTTCTGCCGGATCCGCCGAGCCGACTTCGTCGAGCCGACCCCCGCCAAGTCCCGCCTGCCCAGGCCCGCTTTCGTCCGCCTCGTCGGCGCCAGCGACCCGACCGGCCCGGACCCAGACCGGGACGAGCCGGCGCAGGCCACGCCCGAGACCGATCCGGCCCTCCCGCGCCTGGACGACGCGGGCGCGCCCGACGACCGGCCATCACCCGACCCCACCGCATGTCCCGACCAGACGGCACACTCCGACGGCACGGCACCTCTCGACGGCACGGCACCTCTCGACGGCACGGCACCTCTCGACGTCGCCATGCCTCCCCACGGCCCCGGGCATCCGGACGCGCTCGGTGGGCCCGATGTCTCCACGCACCCGGACGGCGGGTCGCGGCCCGCGACGCCGCCGCGACACGGCACGCCCACCCGGCACGGATCCTCGGCCCGCCATGGCCTGTCCTCCCGTGACGGCAGGAGATCACGTGAGGGCAAGCCCACCCGTGCCGCCAGGTCCGCGCGCGACGGGGGGGCGCCCGGCGAGGCGGCGCCGGCGGAGCACCGGGTCC
>NZ_JALKFU020001209.1 GCF_023242965.2 Frankia sp. AgKG'84/4 | reverse complement strand
CCAGTCCGACCAGGACGCCATCATCCGGGCGGGGTCGCGCGGCGCGGTTGGGCCGGGCGGGCGGTCCGGAGGTGGGCGCGGCGGACCGGGCGCCCACCGTCGCGGCGCGAGGTGGGCGAGGGCAACCGCGAGGAAGCAACGGACGCCGCAGTCCCGAGCGTCGTCGGAACCAGCCCGGACCAAGCGTCGGAATGGAATCCGACCGCGCGCGGCGGATACTCCCGCCCGCGGGCGGGTGCGGATCGCGGCCTGTGCACTGGGACAGCGACGCGCCGACCGGCCCCGAGGGGCCGGCCGGCGCGGTCGTGCTCAGGCGGCGGGTCAGGCGGCGGAGAAGGACACCTCGGTCGACTTGATCAGCGCGGTCACGGGGAGGCCGGGCCGGAGCGCGAGCTCCTCGGCCGCCGCCCGGGTGATCGCCGCGGTGATCTCCGGGCCCTCGGCCAGTGCGATCCGGGCCACCGACATCGCCCCACCGGAATCGACGTCGACCAGCGTGCCCCGCAGTTTGTTGCGAATACTCAGGCCGCTGGTCCCGCCTGTGGCCAGCGAGATGTCGGTTGATTTGATGAGCGCTTCCACGGTGTCGCCGATGTTGACGCCGAGATCCTTGATCGCGTCCATCGTGACCGTGGCCGTCAGGGTCTGGCCGCCGGGAATGCTGATGGCGACGGTGCCCATCACGGCACCGCCGACAATTTCACTAACGGTTCCCGCGAATCGGTTGCGAATACTAAGGACCATGAAAAAACCCTACTAGGCGAATGTATCCGATGAGTTGCCGATGGGCAGTGTCGTCCGGGTCACCGCCCTGGTCCAGACGGCGTCGCGCACGACGGCGGAGTCACCGCAAACCCTCACTCGCCCTGGTCACATCCGATGCCGGGCGGACAGCCGGCCATCTCCACGGACCGCATACACGGATACTTCGCGGCATTAGCTCCGCACCTGAGCAGCGATTGCTACTATTAATCCTTAGATGCGGGTCTTCGGAGCACCGCAACGAACGGGTGAACCGCGGTCACGACCCACCGAAGGGAGAAGAACAGGAGATGTCGACCCAGCTCAGCGTCATCGCGACTATCCCGCACCGGCGTGGCGGGACGCTCGCGCGCCCGCCTGGCGGCGCCGCGACCTGGCCCATTCAGGCAACCCCGACTCCCACCCGTAGCGGGATGTCAACGGGACGCGCGGTCAGTGACCACCCCCGAAATACCCCGGAAACACGCCGGTCAGGGGATGATCGGCACTATTGTTCTGAGCCTCTCCGGCAGTCCCGACGCGATATCCGAGCAGAGTAGGTAACCGACGTGTTCTGGAGCGGTTCCGCGCATTCCCACGAGGAGACGACCGAGTGGCTCTCGCGGGTCGAGAAAATCACCCCCGTCCTCACCCGGCACCGCGAGGAGGCCGAGCAGGAACGAAGGACACCGGACGCCGTCATCGAGGCGCTGCGCGAGCAGAACATCCACCGCATGTGGGTGTCGCCATCGTTCGGCGGCGGCGGGGTCAGCGTCCGCACCGGCTCCGCCGTCCTGCAGGCCCTCGCCCGGACGGACGCCTCCGTCGCCTGGCAGATGGGGGTCCAGGGCGTCATCTCCCGGATGTCGGACTACCTGCCCGAGCAGGTCGCCGGCCAGGTGTTCGCCGACTGCGACGGGCTCGTCGTCGGCGGCATCAATCCCACCGGCCAGGCCGAACCGGTGCCGGGCGGTTACCGGCTGCGGGGTCGCTGGTCGTACGCGAGTGGTTGCACCCACGCCGACTGGCTGGTGTGCGCATCCGTCCTGCCCCAGCCGGACCCGGTCACCCGCATGCTGTTCGTGCCGGCCGAGGCGGTCCGGTTCGACGACGACTGGGACCCGCTGGGCCTACGCGGGACGGGCAGCGTCAGTTTCACCGTCGAGGACGTGTTCGTGCCGGCGGAGTTCACCGTCGAGGGCGCCCTGCTACGCCGGCCGCCGGCGGCCCGGGCCTCCCGCGGCTACCCGATCGCCTACTACGACTTCGGGCCGTTCACCACGGCCTCGACAGCCCTCGGGATCGCGCAGGACGCGCTGAGCGCTTTCCCGGGCATCGCCGTGGGCGCGGTGCCGGCCCGCGGGTCGGAGGCGTTGAACACGAGCCACACCGTCCAGGCCGGGCTCGCCCGTGCCACGGCGCTGGTCCGCTCGGCCGAGCTGATGCTGTCCGACGCCGCGAACCACGCGGGCCTGCGCCGGGCGATCGGCGGGGAGGAACTATCCGCGCTGATCCGCCTGGCCGCCGCGACCGTCGGCGAGAACACCGTGCGCGCGGTGGACAGCCTGCACAGCCTGGCCGGCACCCGGTCGCTGGCCGGCGGCGGGCGCCTCGACCGGTGTTTCCGCGACGTCCACAGCGCCGTCGCCCACATCACGCTGGCGCCGACCAACTTCGAGATGGTGGGCGCCTACCTGCTGGGCGGCTCGCTGCTCATGCGGCGCTGACATGCCGGCCACCATGTCAGCGCCCGGCGCGGCGGCCTGCGCGACCGTGCCCCGCCGACGCGCCGCTCCCGCC
>NZ_JALKFU020001208.1 GCF_023242965.2 Frankia sp. AgKG'84/4 | reverse complement strand
GCGGAGTCCACGTGAGGCGGGCCGCCGCCGGGCGCAGCGTGCCGGCGAGCGACGGCCCCGACCGGGTCACCGGCCGCTTCCCCTACGCCATCGACCTGACACCGTCGGGTTGCCTGCACGCCGCGCTGGTCCGCAGCCCGCACGCGCACGCCCTGCTGCGCGCCGTCGACACCACCGCGGCCCGCCGCCAGCGCGGCGTCGTCACCGTCATCACCGGTGCTGACCTGGAACGATGGGCGGCGTCGCCGGACGTGTACGCGGGCGCGCCATTCCCGTACTTCGGCCCGGTGCTGCCCGACCGGCCGGTGCTCGCGATCGGGCGGGTCCGCTTCGCCGGGGAGCCCGTCGCGGCCGTGATCGCCCGGGACCTGGACACCGCGCGGGCGGCCGCCGCGACGATCCAGGTCGACTACGAGCCATTGCCGGCGGTGTTCACCCCGGACGCCGCGATGGCCCCCGACGCGCCCCGGCTGCACGAACGGATCCCGACCCGGGACGTGATGACGTTCCCCGACCTCGTCCTGCACACCGAGGACGGCGGGAACGTCTGCAACCACTTCCGGCTGCGCCGCGGCGACGTCGACGCCGGATTCGCCGCCGCCGACCACATCCTCTCCCACGAGTTCCGCACCCCGCAGCAGCAGCACGTCCCACTGGAACCGCACGTGACGATCGCGACGGTTCGCGGCGATGCCGCGGACATCTGGACGTCCGCGGCATCGCCGTTCACGGTGCGTTCGCAGGTCGCGGAGACGCTGCGGATGCCGGAGAGCCGGGTACGGGTGCGCATCCTCAACGTCGGCGGGGCGTACGGCGCGAAGACGTACCCGCGCCTGGAACCGCTGGTCGCGGTGCTCGCCTGGGCCGTCGAGGGCCGTCCGGTGCGCGTCGAGCTGACCCGTGCGGAGGAGTTCGTCACCGTCGCCCGGCACAGTTCGCTGGTGCGCATCCGCAGCGGCTTCACCGACGACGGCACGCTGCTCGCCCGCCGCGTCGAGATCCTCTGGGGCGCCGGCGCCTACGCCGACATCTCCCCGCGGACCATCAAGAACGGCGGGTACAGCGCCGCCGGCCCGTACCGCATCCCGAACGTGTCGATCGACTCCTACGCCGTCTACACGAACACCACCCCCGCCGGCGGGTTCCGCGGCTACGCGATCCCGCAGGTCGCCTGGGCGTACGAGAACCACACCGACCTGATCGCGCAGTCGCTGGGCCTGGACCCGGTCGAGCTGCGCGGGCGGATCCTGCTCACCGGCGGGGACGCCTTCGCCACCGGCCAGCTCATCGAGGACTTCCACCTCACCGACCTGCTCGGCGCGGTCACCCGCCGCCTCGGCTGGGACGCCGGCCCCGCCGGCACCCGGCGCCGCGAGGTCGCCCCCGGGATCGTCCGCGGCCGCGGCGTGGCAACCATTCTCAAGACGACCGTGACCCCCTCGACGTCCACGGTCGTGCTCAAGCTGGACGAGGAGGCCAACCTGACCGTGCTCTGCTCCACCGTGGAGATCGGCCAGGGCGCCCGCACCGTGCTGGCCCAGCTCGCCGCGGACGCCACCGGCGTGCCACTGGAACGGGTGCACGTCACCTATCCGGACTCGGCGACCACCGCCTGGGACCAGACGACCAGTTCCTCGAGGTCGACGCTGATGATGGGGGTGGCCGTCGAGCGCGCCGGGGTGGCGCTGCGCGCCCGTCTCGCCGCGCTGGCCGCGCCGCTGCTCGGTATCTCCGAGTCCGAGGTAGAGGTCGACGGCGGCAAGATCCGCGCCGTGGCCGCCAGCCTGACGGCCGGCGCGACGTCGGTCGGGACCGGTCCCGTCGGGGGCGGCTCGCCGGACGCCGACTTCGCCGCCGGGCGCACCTTCACCTACGCCGAGGTGCTCGAGCGTGCGCGAGCCGGCGGGCTCGAGGTCTGCGAGGTGCACGCCAGCGACGGCGGCCTGGACCCGGACACCGGCCAGGGCGTGGTGACGCCGCACTTCTACCACGCCGCCGCCGGCGCCGAGGTCGAGGTCGATCTGGAGACCGGCGCGGTCCGTGTCGTCGACCTGCACGTCGAGACCTACGCCGGGCGGGTGATCCATCCGACGTTCGCCGAGCTGCAGTGCGAGGGCAACGTGGCGTTCGGGGTGGGCCAGGCGCTGTCCGAGACCATGCGCTGGGGCGGCGACACGGGCCGGCTACTCACCGACAGCCTGCTGGAATACCGCATCCCCTCGGTGCGTGACCTGCCAGACCACTTCACCGTCGGGATGACCGAGGACCCGGCAGGCCCGGCCGGCGCGCGCATCCACGGCCTGGGCGAGACCGGATCACCGGCGGTGCCGGCGGCGATCGGCAACGCCGTCGCCGAGGCCCTCGGCCGGCACGCCCACGAACTCCCGCTGCACCCGGAACGAGTCTGGGCCCTGGCCCGCCTCGGCGCGGCCACCGGCGAGGAGCCCATTCCCGACGCCCCGGCTACCGACGCCCCAGCTACCGGCGCGCCGCCCGCCGACGATCCCCGCGTGTCCCGATGATGGCCGAAGCGGCCGTGGGGCCG
>NZ_JALKFU020001207.1 GCF_023242965.2 Frankia sp. AgKG'84/4 | reverse complement strand
CGGCTGGACCGACCGACCCGGACGTGCCGATCGACGCGGACATGCCGGTCGGCGGGGTGCCAGCCGGGCCTGCGGCGGCGCCGGCCGCGGCGCGGGGAGCGGTCCCGGCACCGCCGTCGAGGGCCGGTGCGCCCACGCCACCCCGCCAGCCAGAATCCGCGTCGGACAGGGAGTCCGCGACCAGACCGACTGCGCTGGAGCCGGTCTCGGGATCCGCTGTCCCGCCAGGGCCAGCCGGCCCGCTACCGCCGGTCCCCCGGCCCCCGTCGCACGGACCCCCGTGACCCACGCTCCCCACCCGCCTCTACCGTCTGGGGTAAGGACCAGTGGGTGCGCGTTAGGCGAACTACGGCGCGTTCGGCCCTCGGGTGGGGCACTCTGGGAGAGGTCCGGTTGTCGCAGGCCGGCCATCGACCAGATCGACCCACACCGCCTGATCCCGGAAATCCGACACTGCCAGGAGACCCGCCCGATCGATCTCGCTACGACCGATCTTCGCGGCAGCGGCCTCATCAACGTCACGAGTGGCGAGCGGAGGGACATCTCGGTGGACGAGCTCTCGGACATGGAGCGTTCCCGGCTGCTCCTCGGCTGGCTGGCGGCACGACGCGCGGTGGACAACTGTCTGTCCGACCTGCTCGCCGCCGGGCCCGCGGGAGAACGACGGGTTCGCGAATCGCTCGCGCTGGTGGACGATCTGGAGAGTCGCGCCCAGGAGGCGTTCGACCGCTACCGCACGGCCGCCCAGAGCACCCCGACGCCGGCGGTGCGACCGGCGGGCCGCTGGGCCCCGCCGCCGCCCGTGGCCGCGGCGGCGACGGAGCGCCCGCGGCTCAATGTGGTCCGCGCCCCCGAGGGGGATCTCGCCCGCAGCAGTTCCAACACGAAGAGTAATCACCGGCACCGGTAGCCCCCGTGACCGGGTCGGCGGGCCACAATGGCCACCGTGCCAGCCGTTCGCCGCCACCATGTCGTCGCGCTCTGGCTCCTTACCGTCCTGGTTCCCGCACTACTAGCAGTTACTGGCTGTGATGTAGCGAACGGGTCCCGCCGGGGTCAAGTGGTCCCCGAGCCCACCGCGACGGGCGGGCCGGACGCGTTCGAGCGCGCTGGGCGCGGCCTGCCGATCCGGATCACGCTGCCGCCGCCTGGTACTCCGACGCCGTACCCGCTCATCGTCGCTCTGCACAGCCTGTACTACGACGGCACCGACCCGAAGACGAACTGGGACCTCGACGGACTCGCCCGCGCCGAGGGCGTCGCGGTCCTCTATCCCGACGGGATCGGCAAGGCGTGGAACGCGGGCACCTGCTGCGGCGTCGCCGAGGCCGGCCACGTCGACGACGTCGGCTACCTGCGCGCGCTCATCGCGCACGTCAGCGAGAACTACCCGGTCGACCGCACCCGGGTCAGCCTGATCGGGCTGTCCAACGGCGGCATGCTCGCCTACCGGTACGCCTGCGAGCACGGCGACGAACTCGCGGGCATCGCCGTGGTCGCCGGCAGCCGCGAGGTGGCGCGCTGCCAGCCGGCCGCCCCGGTCACGCTCGTCGTCATCCACGGCGGCGCGGACGGCCACGTGCCCTACGGCGGCACCCCGTGGTCACCGGTGCTGAACACCGCGATCACCCCGGTGGAGGAGAGCATGGCGCCGTTCCGCGCGGTGGACCGCTGCGCGCTACCCACCCAGCCCGCGGACTCCGTTCTGACGGACCGGTACGGCGCGCCGTGGCACGCGCCGACGCCGACCCCGGTTCCCGTCCCCGACGGCGTGGCCCCCCCTCCCGGTGCCCCCGCCACGGCCCCGCTGACCAGCACCCAGGACACCGACCCGGCGGTCGCCCTCCGCCGCGAGACGCAGTGCGCGTCGTCCACTCGGGTCGTGCAGTACCTGCTGCCCTGGATGGCGCACGGCTGGCCGCCCGCGACCGGCGCGAACTCCTTCGCCACCGGCGGAGTGATCTGGAACGTGCTCGCGACGGCGCGCTCGGCGCGACCGGGGCCGCGGCTGTGAGCGCGGCCCGCGGCCCGCGGTGGTGACCGCCGGCGTCAGGCCGCCGGCGAGAACGAGGTGCGCAGCGCGCCCATGAGACTGTTGATGGACGCCGTGGCACTCGTGGCACCACGGACGATGAGCACGTAGATCGCGCCGTTCGCCGAGACAGTCCGCATCGCGTAGGACACCGGCTGGCCCTCCCGGGTGTAGGCGCCGGTGAGTTCCTGGGTCGGCTGACCGCTGCTGTCCGTGGTCGCGCTCACCGGGTTCTTCGTCAGCCCCGCCACCCCGGCGAACTCACCGGCCTGGACCTTGTCCAGCGCCGCCTTGGCATCGGACCCCGCCACCCGGGCGACGCCGATCATCGTCGGCCCGAACTCCGACGTCGTGCCAGGCTCGCCGTAGAAGATCCCGGTGTTGTCCCGGCGCTGCTTCCACACCGGCGGATGGGAGAAAGTCGCCTTCTGCACCGCGTCGGTCGAGGCGACCCAGTCGGCCGGGACGGCGACCTGGCCCGGGGCCGGGGGCGCCCCGCCGGCGGTCGCGGGCGCGG
>NZ_JALKFU020001206.1 GCF_023242965.2 Frankia sp. AgKG'84/4 | reverse complement strand
CCCGCTCGCCGCGCCCGCCCGCCGCGCCCGCCCGCCCTCCGCGCCCGGCGGGCCTGTTCTGTAGGGGCAAATCGGTCACCGGGCCCTACAGAAGCGGCCCGGACCGCGGGAACCTCGGACTACGGTCGCAACGGGGACGATCCGGTGCGAGCGGCTACTTCCGATTACGGAGACGACAGATCCCCAACCGATAGTGATGCGCCGTGTTCTTTAGGTGAGATAGTCAACGAGGCCGGCCGCCCGGGTTCACCCCCCGATCGCCCGGGCGCCCGGCCGTCTACTTTCTCCGCTCGCCCGTCCTACCCTCGCCAGCCGACGGCCGCCCCGGCCGCAGCATCGCCGGGTGCAGGATTCCGGCATCGCCCCGGCGGTACAGCTCGGCGGGGCGTCCCCCGTCCCGGGTCGTGAAGCGCCCGGTCGGGACGAGGAAGCCCACCGTCCCGGTGACCTTGCGGTGGAAGTTGCGCGGGTCGAGCCCGCCGCCCCAGACCAGCTCGTAGATCCGCCGCAGCTCGGCGACCGTGAACTCGGGTTCGCAGAACGCCGTCGCGACTGCGCTGTACTCGATCTTCGAGCGGGCTCGTTCCAGGCCGTCCGCGAGGATCGCCGCGTGGTCGAAGGCGAGACCCGGCGGGTCGTCGGCGGCGGCCACCGGTGCCCAGTGGCTGGCCGCCGCGTCCGTCCCGGCGACCGGTGAGTGCGACTGGGGAACCAGGGCCAGGAAGGCCACCGTGACGACGCGCCCGCGGGGGTCGCGGCCGGGGGTGCCGTAGGTCGCGAGCTGTTCGAGATGTGTCGGCGGCTGGCGCACGCCGGTCTCCTCGGCGAGCTCCCGCACCGCCGCGTCGGCGAGGTCCTCGCCGGGGCGCACGAACCCGCCGGGCAGCGCCCAGCGGTCCCGGTGCGGCGCGATCCCGCGGCGCACGAGCAGCACGTGCAGCTCGTCGTGGCGGACCGTCAGCAGCACGAGGTCGACGCTCACCGCGATCCGGACCACATCCGGCGGCAGTGCGTCGGGCGGGTGCTCGCTCGGTGGTTCGGCGGGCGCCCGGTGGCCGGTCGAGTGCGGGGAGGGCATGCGTCGCACCATATCTCGTCATCTTGACGAGAAGTGGGAGGTGCGGTTATCGTCATCTCGACGATAAAGGAGACAGTCATGGCGGACATCACCCGCAAGCCGTTCCTGTGCCACCTGCGGGGCCGGCCCACGGCCTACCTCCGGCACCAGCGGGGCACCGAGGTCGCCCACGAGGGCGTCGGCCTGGTCTTCTGGTACCGGCCGCGGACCGCGGTCATCAGCGAGGTGCCCGTCGACGACCGCGAGCTCGCGGTGCTCTTCCACGCTCGGACGTCGGACTTCCAGGACGTCGTCGTCCAGGCCACCGTGACCTACCGGATCGCGGACCCGCCGCTGGCCGCGGCGCGGCTCGACTTCGGCATCGACCCGGAACTCGGCACCTGGCGGGAGAAGCCGCTCGACCAGCTCGCCGGCATGATCACCGAGACGGCCCAGCAGTACGCCGCCGACCTGCTCGCCCGCACGCCGCTGACCACCGCGCTCGCCGAGGGCGTGCCCGTCATCCGCCAGCGGGTGACCGAGGGCCTGCGTTCGGACGCCCGCCTGGGCCAGACGGGCATCGCCGTGGTCGGTGCGCCTCGCCATCACCGGCAAGCCGTTGGACCTGCCCGCCGGCGTGCAGCTCACCATCTACCGGCTGGTCCAGGAGGCGCTGACCAACACCCTCAAGCACGCCGGCCCGAACGCCACCGCGAGCGTGGAGCTGCGCTACGACCGCCGCGGGATCGCCGTCGACGTCCGCGACACCGGCCGCGGCGGCATCCTGGCCGCGCCGAACGCCCCGGGCGGCCAGGGCCTCGTCGGGATGCGGGAGCGCAGCGCCGTGTACGGCGCCGTGGTGCACGCCGGCCCCGGACCGGACGGTGGCTGGCGGGTCACCACCCGGATCAACGCCGATGGGAAGGTGCCGGGGTGACCTCCGCCGATCCCGTCGATCCCGCCGCCCCCGCCCCCGCCCCTGCCCCCGCCGCCGACTCCGCCGCGTCCGTCACGTCGGTCCTGCTCGTGGACGACCAGCCGCTGCTGCGGATGGGCTTTCGCATGGTGCTCGACTCCCAGGTCGACCTCAGCGTCGTCGGGGAGGCCGGGAACGGCGCCGAGGCCGTCGCCCTCACCGGGACACTGCGCCCGGACGTCGTGCTGATGGACGTGCGGATGCCCGGGATGGACGGCATCGAGGCGACGAGCCGGATCGTCGCTGCGGGCAGCGCGTCGCGGGTGCTGATCCTCACGACGTTCGACCTGGACGAGTACGCCTTCGCCGGGCTGCGGGCCGGGGCCAGCGGCTTCCTGCTCAAGGACGTCCCTCCGGCCGATCTGCTCTCGGCGATCCGCGCCGTCGCGACCGGCGACGCCGTCGTCGCGCCGAGCATCACCCGCCGCCTGCTTGACGCCTTCGCCCATCGCCTGCCCGACCCGGCGGCGCCCTCCGGGCCGGCCGGTACCGGCGGGCCCGAGGCCACGGGCGGCGGC
>NZ_JALKFU020001205.1 GCF_023242965.2 Frankia sp. AgKG'84/4 | reverse complement strand
GCGTCGGTGAGGCTGTTCGGGTCGACGCCGCGCTCGGCCGGCAGACTCGCCAGGAAGCCCTTCATCCCCGCGGACAGCACTTCGCCGGCACCGCCGGACGGGCCCAGGCCCTTGCCGTTGCACGACACCTCGACCGCTCCCGCGTTGCCCATCCTGATGTGCAACGTGCCCGGAGCGGTGATCGTCCGCGAGTCGCCGGACTTCAGCAACTGGGACATCAGGACGTGGCGCTCGTCGTCGCGCACCTCCAACCAGCTCTGCGCGTCGCGCGCCGCCAGCACGACGCTCACGCCGGTGGGAGCGGGCGTGGGCGCAACGGCGGCGCTGGTTGGGGCGGCGGCAGGTGACGGCGGGGCGCTCGGCGCCGCGCTCGCCCGCGCCTGGCGGTCGCCACCGCGGTCCGACGAACCGGATCCGCCGGGCAGCACCAAGAGGACGACGGCGAGCAGGCACACCACCACCAGCGAGACGATCATCGCCGTGCCCCAGCGGAACCTGCCGCCACCACGGCGGTTCGGGCCGCGCAACGGGTCGAACTCGCCCGGCGGGACCACCAGGACGGGGCCGGTGAGCGGTTCGTGCGACGCGTCGTACGCGGCGAGGACCGCGGCCGGGTCCAGCCCGAGCGTGCCGGCGATGCTGCGCAGGTGACCGCGGGCGTAGACCGTGCCACCGCAGTGGGAGTAGTCGTCCCGCTCGATCTGCTCGATGAGACTGGCGCGCACCCTCGTCCGCGCGCTGACCTCGTCGACGGTGAGGTCCTTCGCACGGCGGCCGGCCGCGAGCAGGGCACCCGCGCTTGCCGGTCGGGGATCGTCCACGGACTGCATGAGCGACCTCCGCACCCGTTCATTGCTGCCTACCGTGGAGGCACCCAGCGGTAGTTTACGGTCCGGCTCCCCGCGCCGACAGCGCACAGGGCCCACCGGAGCCCCCCCCGTCCGGAGGGCGGGTTTCATCCGCTGCGCAGGGTCGTGAGCAGGCCCTCCAGCTCGTCCGGCATGACCAGTACGTCGCGGGCCTTCGAGCCCTCGCTGGCGCCGACGATCCCGCGGCTCTCCATCAGGTCCATCAGCCGGCCCGCCTTGGCGAAGCCGACCCGCAGCTTGCGCTGCAACATCGAGGTGGACCCGAACTGCGTGCTCACGACGAGCTCGACCGCCTGCAGGAACAGCTGCAGGTCGTCGCCGATCTCCTCGTCGATGTCCTTCTTCGGCTCGCTGCCCGCCTCGAAGACGTCCTCGCGGAACGCCGGCGGCGCCTGCTCCTTCGTGTGGTCGACGATCGCCGCGATCTCGTCCTCGGAGACGAACGCGCCCTGGATGCGCGCCGGCTTGCCCGCACCCATCGGCAGGAACAGCGCGTCCCCGAGTCCGACCAGCTTCTCCGCGCCGGCCTGGTCGAGGATCGTCCGGCTGTCCGCGAGCGACGCCGTCGCGAACGCCAGCCGGGACGGCACGTTCGCCTTGATCAGGCCGGTCACCACGTCCACCGACGGGCGCTGGGTCGCGAGCACCAGGTGGATGCCGACCGCGCGGGCCATCGCCGTGATCCGGCAGATCGCGTCCTCGACGTCGCGTGGGGCGACCATCATCAGGTCCGCGAGCTCGTCCACGATCGCCAGGATGTACGGATACGGGACGTACACCCGCTCCGAACCCGGCGGGGCGACGATCTCCCCGGCGCGGACCTTACGGTTGAAGTCGTCGACGTGGCGCACCCCGCAGGCGGCCAGGTCCTCGTACCGGTTCTCCATCTCCTTCACGACCCACTGCAGCGCGTCGGCCGCCTTCTTCGGGTTCGTGATGATCGGTGTGATCAGGTGCGGGATGCCCTGATAGTTGGTCAGTTCCACCCGCTTGGGGTCGACCAGCACCATCCGTACCTGGTCCGGTGTCGCCCGCGCCAGCACCGAGGTGATCAGCGTGTTGATGCACGTCGACTTGCCGGCGCCGGTGGCACCCGCAATGAGAATGTGCGGCATCTTCGCCAGGTTCGCCAGCACATAGCCGCCCTCGATGTCCTTGCCGAGGCCGACCAGCAGCGGATGTCCGTTCCCGCGCGCCTCCTCACTGCGCAGCACGTCGCCGAGGGACACCAGCTCCCGGTCGGTGTTGGGAATCTCGACGCCGACCGCGCTCTTGCCCGGGATCGGGCTGATGATCCGCACATCCGCGCTCTTCACCGCGTACGCGATGTTCTTCGCGAGCTGGGTGATCCGCTCGACCTTCACCGCCGCGCCGAGTTCCACCTCGTAGCGGGTCACCGTCGGGCCGCGGGTGAAGCCGGTGACCCGCGCGTCCACCTTGAACTGGCTGAACACGTCGGTCAGCGACGCGATCACCGTGTCCGTCGCGGCGGAGCGGACCTTCGGCGGCGTGCCGGAGCGCAGCAGCGTCGGCGAGGGCAGGACGTAGTCCCCCTCGGCCGGTGGGACGAGGAACTCGATCTCGTCCGCGGCGCTCGGCGAGCCGGGTCCGGTGGTGCCGTACGCGTGCCCGGCGAACATCGCGTGCTCGACGAACTCGCCGATCTTCACCATCCGGGCGAACTCCT
>NZ_JALKFU020001204.1 GCF_023242965.2 Frankia sp. AgKG'84/4 | reverse complement strand
CACCACCCTCAGCACCGCCCTCGCCACCCTCCACACCCACGGCCACACCCCCACCCACACCACCCTCACCACCACCAGCCTCGCCAACACCAGCCTCGCCAACACCAGCCTCGCCAACACCGCCGCGAGCCACCTCGCCCGAACGCTCCCCACCTATCCCTTCCAGCGTCAGCGGTACTGGCTGGAGGAAGCGGCGACCGGCGCGCGTAGCGCCACCGGTCTCGGGCTGACCAACGCCGACCACCCGCTGCTCGGCGCGGCGATCGGGCTGGCGGACCAGGACGGGGTGGTGCTGTCCGGGCGGTTGTCGCTGGCGACGCATGCCTGGCTCGCCGACCACGCGGTGCAGGGCAACGTGCTCGTCCCCGGCACGGCGTTCGTCGAGCTGGCGCTGCGCGCCGGTGACGAACTCGGCGTCGGTGTCCTCGAGGAGCTGCTGTTCGAGACGCCGCTGATCCTGCCCGCACGCGGTGCCGTCGCCCTGCAGGTCGCTGTCGGCGCCCCCGACGAGACGGGACGCCGTCCCGTCGCCGTCCACTCGCGTCCGCAGGACGACGACGCGCCCGACGCGGGCTGGACCCGGCACGCCAGCGGCGTGTTCGCCGACGGCGACACCGCGACGGCCGGGGAGACGGTGACAGGAGGTGCCAACGGCGCTGGCGCACCGGATGGGCTGGCCGTCTGGCCGCCGCCGGGAGCCGAGCGGGTGGACGTGCCGGTCGAGGAGATCTACGGCGCGCTGGCCGCCTCCGGGCTGGCGTACGGGCCGGTGTTCCAGGGGCTGCGGTCCGCCTGGCGGGCCGGCGACGACCTCTACGCCGAGGTCACGCTGCCCGCGAGCCACACCGACGAGGCCGCCGGCTTCGGCGTCCACCCGGCGCTGCTCGACGCCGCCGTACACCTGTCCGTCTTCCACGGGCTGACCGACGTCCCGGCGGGCCACAGCCGCCTGCCCTTCGCCTGGAACGGCGTCCGGCTGCACGCCACCGGTCCCACCACCCTGCGGGTGCGCCTGACCGTCCACGGCCCGGACGAGATCTCCCTGCACGCCGCGGACAGCACCGGCGCCGCGGTCCTCACCGTGGACTCGCTGCTGGCCCGGCTCGTCTCCGCCGAGCAGCTCGCCGCGTCCCGGGCGAGCCGGCAGGACTCCCTCTACGAACTGAGCTGGCCGTCCCCCGTCCTCGCCACGCCGGGCGCCGCGAGCTGGGCGGCAGTCGGCGCGGATGCCCAGGCCGCCGTCACCGCGGCGCTCGGTGGCGCCGAACGGCAGATCGTCGTGACCGCGCCTCCGGACCTGGCCGTCCTCGGCGCGGCGGTGGAGGCCGGGGAAGCCGCCCCGGACCTCGTCGTGGTCGCCTTCGGCGGGCAGCCCGGCAGCGGACCGTCGGGCGCCGGCGCGGAAGCTGACGGCGACAGGCCGGACGACGACGTGGCGGGCGACGACGTGGCGGACGACGACGTGGCGGACGACGCACGGGCCACCGTCGAGCGTGCCCTCGCGCTGATTCAGGACTACCTCGGCGACCCACGGCTGGCGACGACACGGCTGGCGGTGCTCACCTCGCACGCGGTGAGCGTCGCCGGTGAGGACGTCGATCTCGCGGTCGCCCCGGTGTGGGGACTGATCCGCACGGCTCAGGCCGAGAACCCCGGGCGCATCCTGCTGCTCGACACCGACCACGAGCCCGCCTCCGCCGCCGCCCTGCCCGCGGCCGTCGCCACCGCCGAGGCCGGCGACGAACCGTCCATGGCCCTGCGCGCCGGCACCGCCCACACCCCCCGCTTCACCGTCGCCGCCGCTCCGACCGCCACCGTCACCACGGCACCCGCGGACACAGCAGCGGCGGACACAGCAGCGGACACCGGGCCTGCCGGCTGGAACCTCGACCCGTTCGGCACCGTGCTCATCACCGGCGGCCTCGGCACCCTCGCCCGCCACCTCGCCGACCATCTCGTCACCCACCACCACCTGCGCCACCTGCACCTGATCAGCCGTCAGGGCCCCGAGCACCCCGACGCCGCCGCCGTCCAAAGCCGCCTCGAGGAGCTCGGCGTGGCCGTCACCATCACGGCCACCGACATCACCAGCCGGCCCGCCCTCGACGAGCTGCTTGCCGCCATCCCCGCCGAGCACCCGCTCACCGCTGTCATCCACACCGCCGGGACCATCGATGACGGGGCGCTGCCCGGTCTGACGCCCGCCCGGCTGCACACCGTCCTCGCGCCCAAGCTCGACGGCGCCTGGCATCTGCACCAGGCCACCCGGGACATCCCGACCGTGCGGGCGTTCGTGCTGTACAGCTCGATCGCCGGGCTCACCGGCGGGCCGGGGCAGGCCAGCTACACGGCGGCCAACAGTTTCCTCGACGCCCTCGCGCAGCACCGCCGCGCCCACGGCCTGCCCGCCACCAGCCTCGCGTGGGGTCTGTGGGCGGACACCAGCACGTTCACCGCCGAGCTGGCCGCGGCCGACCAGCGCCGGATCGCCCGCAGTGGCCTGCGCTCGCTGCCGGCCGCCGACGGCCTGGCCCTGTTCGACGCCGCGCTCGCCGGT
>NZ_JALKFU020001203.1 GCF_023242965.2 Frankia sp. AgKG'84/4 | reverse complement strand
GTGCCGCGTCGCCTCCCGGCGAGGGCGGCGGCCGGGTGTCCGGTGGCGTCGGCGCTCGGCTGGTGGGCCGGCCAGGGCGGGCCCGGCGGTCGATCCGGCTGGCGAAGCTGGCCGTCGGTGCCGGGCTGATCAGCGTGGCCGCGGGCGTCCTCGTCGGGATGCTCGCGCTGCCGGTCGTCGGAGCGGTCGGGCTGACCGCCAAGGGCGGCGCGGACGAGTTCATGAACCTGCCGGCGAACCTGACGGTGCCGCCGCTCGCCCAGGCGTCGCGCATTCTCGACGCGCGCGGAAACCAGATCGCCGTGCTGTCCGGTGAGCAGAACCGCGAGGTCGTGCCGCTCAGCCGGGTCCCGAAGGTGATGCGCCAGGCCATCGTCGACATCGAGGACTCCCGGTTCTACGAACACGACGGGCTGGACTACAAGGGCCTCGCCCGGGCGTATCTGACGAACCGGGAGAACGGCGAGGTGACCCAGGGCGGGTCCACTCTGACCCAGCAGTACGTCAAGAACGTGCTGCTGATGTCGGCCACCACGCCGGAGGAGAAGAAAGCCGCCACCGAGCAGACCGTGAAGCGCAAGCTGCGCGAGGCGCGCTACGCGCTCTATCTGGAAGCGCATCTCACCAAGGACGAGATTCTCGAGCGCTACCTGAACATCGCCTATTTTGGCGACGGTGCCTACGGCATCGAGGTGGCCTCCCGGCACTATTTCAACGTGGACGTCGAAAAGCTGTCCCTGCCGCAGGCGACGATGCTCGCTGGGCTGGTGAAGAACCCGACCTCCTACAATCCGGTGATTCATCCCAAGGCGGCCCGGGAACGCCGCAACGTGGTGCTCGACCGGATGCTCGAACTGCACCATGTCAGCCAGGCGGACTTCCGCGCCGCGCACGACAGCGAGGTGGTCCTCGACCGGCCGGCGCAGTCGGCCGACCCGTGCGCCGACTCCAGCGCGCCCTTCTTCTGCGCCCTGGTCCGCCAGCAGCTGCTCATCGACAGGACCTTCGCGCCCACCGAGGAGGACGCGCGCAGGCTGCTGTTCGAAGGCGGCCTGACCATCAGGACCACGCTCGACCCGGTCGCGGAGCAGGCCGCCCAGTCCGCCGCCAGCGACATCATCCCGGTCGGCAACCGGGTGGCGGCGAACGTGGTGATGATGCAGCCCGGAACCGGTCAGGTGCTGGCCGTGGCGATCAACCGGCTGTACGGCCCCAGCGATGACGGCAAACCGCCCACCGAGACCACCGACTTCACCCACACGAAGCAGGTCTACCCGGTCGACGAGAACTCCTTCAGCCCGGGATCGACCTTCAAGGTGTTCACCCTCATCTCCGCGCTCGAGGCCGGCCTCCCGCTGTCCACGACGCTGCACGCGCCGCTCTGCTACCACTCGAACGTCTTCAACAACCCGGCGCCGAAGGACTGCTTCGGCAACGCGGACCCGAGCGAGGACGGTTTCTACTCGCTGACGACCGCCACCTGGGGTTCGGTCAACACCTACTACATCCAGCTCGCCGAGAAACTGGGCGTGCGGCACACCGCCGAGATCGCCCGGCAGATGGGCGTGTCCTCCTGCCGCATCCGGGAACAGGGCAACGACGACCCGGAGTGCAAGGGCATCGACGGGATCGGCTCGCGCGATGGTTCGGCCGTCCTCGGTGCCAACGAGATCAGCACGCTGGACCTGGCGACCGCTTACTCCACCCTGGCCGCCCGGGGCCGGCGCTGCGACCCGCGCACGGTCTCTGCGATCACCCAGCGGGTCGGCGGCGCCGACCGCCCCCTGCCCTTCGACGCGGGCCCGTCCTGCGAGCAGGTGCTCGATCCCACGATCGCGGACACGGTGAGCGCCGTCCTGCAGGGCGTCATCAACCACGGCACCGCCAGTGGCAACGCCCAGATCGGCCGCCCGGCCGCAGGCAAGACGGGAACCGCCGAGGGCTTCAGTACGGCCTCCTTCGCGGGCTACATCCCGCAGCTCGCCACCGCCGTGACCCTCGCCGACCCCCGTGGGCCGCAGTCGCATCCGCTGACCGGCGTACTCGGCCGCAACGTCTTCGGCGGCGGATACCCGGCGCAGATCTGGGCCCGCGCGATGACCCGCACGATCAACGGGCTCAACCTGCCGGTCGCGCCGCTCCCACCGGAGGACCTGACCCAGCCGCAGGTGCCGACGAAGGTCGTGCCCAACGTCATCGGCCAGCCGCAGCAGGTCGCCGAGCAGATGCTCGCCCAGCTCGGCTTCCACACCTCCGCGCAGCCGGTGCCCGCCCCGGTGGCACCGGGGACGGTGGTGAACATGTCGCCGGCCCCGGGCAGCCAGGTCTCGCTCAACACCGAAGTTCAGCTCCAGATCTCCGGTGGCCTGACCGGAGTGCCGGTTCTGCCCGGCAGCGGGACACCCGGGTCGGGCGCGGTCCTCCAACCCGGCGGGGCTACGGCGCCCGGCGCCACCTTCCAGACGAGTCCGCGCGAGCAGCTCGGCGCGATCCTCACCGGCGGCACGACCGCGACGGACGCCGGAGGCCGCCGGGGACGGGGCCGGGGCCGCTGAGC
>NZ_JALKFU020001202.1 GCF_023242965.2 Frankia sp. AgKG'84/4 | reverse complement strand
GGGCGGCGCTGGCCCGGCGCGGGGGGTCGGCGTCGCGGCTGGCGCTGGTCGCGAGCCCCCCGATCGACGGGTTGCGGGCCCTCGCCGAGGGCATCGTGCTCGGCTCGTACCGGGTCCGCGGTCTGCTGGACCGGGCCGGCCAGGCCCGCCCGCCCGTGGCCGCGCCAGGCGGGCGGGACGATCTCAACGTCAACGAGGTCTCGGTGGACGAGTCCGGCCTCGACGTGGACCCGGTCGCCGATGGTGTCGCCGAGGTGGCGGCCGGCGGCGAGGGGCTGGCGCGTGAGGTCGTCGTAGTCACCGACCTCGCGACGGACGCCGACGCGCGGGCCGCGGTGCGGGCCGCCCGCGCGGTGGGCACGGCGGTGTACATCGCCCGTGATCTGGTGAACACGCCCAGTCTGGTGAAGTCGCCGGAATGGCTCGCCGACCGGGCGGTGCGGATCGCCACGGCCGCGGGCCTCACGGCGAGCGTGCTCGGCCCGCGCGAACTCGCGGAACAGGGGTTCGGCGGGCTGACCGCGGTCGGTCAGGGTTCCCCCCGGCCGCCGCGACTGGTCCGCATCGAGTACGACGGGTCCGGCGCGAACGGGTCCGGGGACCACGGCGCCGATCGGCATCGCGTGCTGGTCGGGAAGGGCATCACGTTCGACTCGGGCGGACTGTCGCTGAAGCCGCCCGTCTCCATGATCGGGATGAAGACCGACATGGCGGGCGCGGCCGCCGTGCTCGGGACGATGACGGCCCTGCCCGTGCTCGGCGTTCCCGGCCGGGTGACCGGCCTGCTGTGTCTGGCGGAGAACATGATCGGGGCTGCCGCGATGCGGCCGGGCGACGTCATCACCTGCTGGGGTGGCACGACCGTCGAGGTGCTCAACACCGACGCCGAGGGCCGCCTCGTGCTCGCCGACGGCCTCGCCTACGCGGCCGGTGCGCTCGGCGCCGACGTCATCGTCGACCTGGCGACCCTCACCGGGGCGATCGCCGTCGCCCTCGGCCGGCGCACCGCCGGGCTGTTCAGCTCGGACGACGACCTGGCGCAGGCCCTGTCCGCCGCCGCCGGAGCCGCCGGCGAGGCGCTGTGGCGGCTGCCGCTCACCGAGGACTACCGGCCGGCGCTCGACTCGCCCGTCGCCGACCTGGCGAACATCGGCCGGGCCCTGGACGTGGGCGGCGGGTCGATCACGGCCGCGCTGTTCCTGCGGGAGTTCGCCGGCGGCCGGCCGTGGGCGCACCTCGACATCGCCGGCACCGCCCGCGCCGACTCCGACGACGGCGAGATCAGCCGCGGCGGCACCGGCTGGGGCGTGCGCACGCTGCTGAGCTGGCTGGCGCCGCAGCCCGACGCGGTGGAGCCGAGTCCTACCCCGGCCGGGTAGCGCTCGCCGGGCGCAGCGCGGTGAGCTGCTCGCGGGCCCAGCGCAGACTGTTGTGCTCACCCATCACCGCGGGCCAGCCGGCCAGCGCCTCCTCGACCGCCCCGCGGTCGGCCGCCGCGAGGATCTCCACCGTCAGCTCGCTGACGTCGGGCTGGTCGACGTCGAGCTGGTCGAGGTAGCGCGCGAGGATGCCGCCGGGGTGCGGCTCGCGGACCGAGTAGATCTCCCGGGTGTCGGCGACCCAGTTCAACCGGTAGGTGCTGTGGACGTCCCGCTGGTCGGTCCAACCGTCGCCGAACGGGACCTCGGCTGAGTCCCGCCGCCGCGGGTCCTCCCCGTAGAACTCATGGATGTTCATGAGTGCTGCCTCCCCCCGGACAGGCGCCGGCTAACCGGTGGCCAGGTGGCTGGTCAGGACGAGATGGAGGCCAGCGCGCTCTGGTAGCCCGCGGCCTGGTGTCGGGTCAGGACGAGGGACACGCGGAGAACGACGGAGCCGCGGGTGTAGACGTACTCCGTGACGAGAGGGTTCTGTTCGGTCACGGTCAGTAGCGTGTGGGCTCGGCGCTGCGCGGTCGTCGCGTCCGGCCACACCTCCACGGAGCCACCGCGTTCGATCGCCCCCGCCGGTGCGCCCGCCACCTCGTTCGCGCCCACCCGGGAGTCGCTGAACGCGAGCCGGCTCCAGTAGCCGCCCATGGTGCCCAGCAGATGGTCGGGGTCGGTGGCGGCCGTGTACACGACAGTCGTGCGCAGCGGGAGGCCGGTCTCGGCGAGCCGGCCGGCGACCTGCTGGGCGGTGAGCGCGGTCAGGCCGCCACCCGCCGCGCCGCCGCCGGTGCCCGGATCGGTCGGGACGACCGTGACCGTCGGGGTGGTGGGCACGCTCGGCGAGGCGGAGGCCGTGGTGGGAGCGCTCCGGTTCCCAGGGGCGGGACCGACGAGTCGATTCAGGGCGTAGCCGGTGATACCGGCCAGCACCGCGATCACGACTACGAACGCGACATAGGGCAGCAGGCTGTCGGTGGACGGCGGGGGCGGCCCGGACCTCGGCTCGGGCTGCGCCCGTGGCGTCGGCGCGGCGAACGGAATGGGCGTGTCGACCCGATCGGTGTCGAAGCCGCCGGCACCGTAGGGGCCCGCCGCGCCCGGCCGCCGAGCCCGGGTGTCCTGGGCAGCCGGGC
>NZ_JALKFU020000068.1 GCF_023242965.2 Frankia sp. AgKG'84/4 | reverse complement strand
AGACCACCGGTCCCAGCCACCGCGCCGGGGGCCGCCCTGGCCGAGCCGGCCGCGGCCGGCGACCTGCTGACCACGGCCGGGCAGTGGTCGCCGGTGCTGTCGAAGGTGGTTCTGGTACCGGACTCGCCGCTCGCGGCGGCGTTCTCCGCCCCGCTGGTGGTCAGCCTGGCGGCGGCTGTGTACGGCCGGGGACCGGATCCGCGTCCCGGCGCGGACCGGCCTGGCGGCGAGGACCAGCCCGGCCCCGAGGAGCTTGACGATGCGGCGCGGTTTCCCACCGCGGACAGCATCCGCCAGCATCTGCTCGCGCAGTACCTGCGCAGCCTCCTCGAGGACCGTTCTGGCGACGCTCCGGCCGGCACGCACCCCTCGGCCGGGCCCGGCGATCCGGCGGCCCTGGCCTTCGTCGCGACGGAGCTGGCCCGTCGCCGCGACCGGGACGGTCTTGCCTGGTGGGAGCTGACGACGCTGGCTCCCCGACGGCTCGCCGCAGGCCCGGCGGCAGTCCTGGGCGCCGCTATCGTGCTCCTGCTCGAGTTTCTCACCGGTCCATGGATGGCCAGCGGGTTCGCGGTGGTGTCCGCGGCGAGCTACTACCTGCTCACACTTCGGATCGAGCAGGGGCATAGCGGCCCAGCGCGGATTCCCGCGCTACGCCTGTTCGGTCGTCCAGGCTGGTCGAGCACCGCGGTCCGCCGCAGCCCACAGGCCCGCGTCGCGATCACGGCAGTCGCGGTTCCCGCCGCGCTGGTCGGACTGGTCAACGGCGGTTCCGTGGGGGCGATCGTGGCGGGCACGGGGGCCGCGTGCATCGGGGTGGCCGTCGCGGGTCTGCGGCTGCGTCCGCCGGCTCCCGGTGCGCCGAGCGGCCCGGGGGTGCTCCTGCGTCGCGCGCGCTGGTACGCGACGGTCGTCTTCCCGCCGTTCGCGATCGCGGTCATGCTGGTCGTCGCGATCGGCCTTGCGCTGGCGGTGCTGCACACGGTGCCGACCTCGGGATGGTGGTGGCTGCGCGCGCTGGTGGGCAGCGCCGGCGCCGGGCTGTCTCTGACCTTCGCAGTCGCCGCCTGGTGGCGCCTCGTCGCGGCGAACCGGTGGCTGCGGCGTCATCACGGGCTTCCCGCCGACCTGGTGGGCGTCCTTGAGCGGGCCTGTGCGCGCGGCATCCTGCGGCAGTCGGGCGATGTCTGGGAGCTGTGTCATCCGGCGCTGCTGCCGCATCTCGCCGGCGTCGGCCGGTGTCTCCCGTACGTCAGGAAACGGCGGGCCCCCTTCCTGCGCCGAAAGCTGCCAGATCAGTCGGCGAGGCGAAAGTCGTACAGGTCCTCGTCGAAGGCGTTGTAGGCCGGGTAGTCGAGCACCTCGTAGAGCCGGGCCCGGGTCTGCATCCGCTCGACCAGGCCCGACTGGGTGCCCTCGTCGCGGAGCCGGCGCAGGCCATCCTCGACGGCGCCCATCGCCAGGCGCAGCAGGGTCACCGGGTAGAGGACGACGTTCATGCCGACCGCTTCGAGCTGCGCGGTGGTGAACAGCTCGCTCTTGCCGAACTCGGTCATGTTCGCCAGGATCGGCACGTCCACGGCCCGGCGGACCGCCGCGAACTCGTCGAGGTCCGCCATCGCCTCGGGGAAGACCATGTCCGCGCCGGC
Organism: Frankia sp. AgKG'84/4; assembly: GCF_023242965.2. Taxonomy (GTDB): domain Bacteria; phylum Actinomycetota; class Actinomycetes; order Frankiales; family Frankiaceae; genus Frankia. The sequence goes on along the minus strand of NZ_JALKFU020000068.1, from coordinate 14,341 downwards.
GTCGACGTAGGCCTTCGCCCGCTCCAGCGCCGCGTCGAGACCCTCAGTGGCGCGGGCGTCGGTGCGGGCGCAGAGGACGAAGTTCGGGTCCCGGCGCGCCGTGACCGCCGCCCGGATGCGGCGGACCATCTCCTGCGTCGGCACGACCGTCTTGCCGTCGAGGTGGCCGCAGCGCTTCGGGTTGACCTGGTCCTCCAGGTGGCAGCCGGCGAGACCGGCGTCCTCCAGCACCTGGATGGTGCGGGCGACGTTCATCGGCTCGCCGAAGCCGGTGTCCGCGTCGACGAGCGCCGGCAGGTCACTGACCCGGGCGATCGCGCCGGCCCGGTCGGCGACCTCGGTCAGCGTCGTCAGCCCGATGTCGGGCAGGCCGAGGTCGGCGGAGAGCACCGCGCCGGAGACGTAGATCCCCTCGAACCCGAGCTCCTGGATGAGCCGGGCGGACAGCGGGTTGAAGGCACCGGGAAAACGCAGCGGCCCGCCGTTGCCGCCGAGCGAGGCGGCCAGCGCCGCGCGTAGCGCGATCCGCCGCTCGGCGGCCGATGTCCGGGCGTGCAGCATGGAGGTCCTTTCGTGGTTCCGGACGAACCCGTGGGCGCTAGAAGAGCCCGGTGGTGGACTGGGTGGGCAGCGGCGACGTGGGCACGAACGTGAGCGCGCCGAGCTCGCCCGCCCCCAGCTGCGGCAGGCGCACCGCGGCGTCGAGGAAGCGGTCCTGCTCCTCGGTGCTCAGCACGCCCTCGGCGAGACGGCGGAACTTCGCGACGTACTCGGCCCGCGCGAACGGCCGGGCGCCGAGCGGATGGGCGTCCGCGACCGCGATCTCGTCCTGCAGCACCGCACCGTCGGTGAGGGTGATGACGACCCGCCCGCCGAACGCCTTCTGGGCCGGATCGGTCGCGTGGTAGCGCCGCGTCCACTCCGGGTCCTCGACCGTGGTGATCTTCTGCCACAGCTCGACCGTGTCCGCCCGCGCGGCCCGCTCGGGGGCGTAGGAGCGCTCGTGGTGCCAGTCGGCGTCCTGCAGGGCGACGGCGAAGATGTAGGGGATCGAGTGGTCGAGGGTCTCCCGGCTCGCCCTCGGGTCGTACTTCTGCGGGTCGTTCGCGCCCGAGCCGATCACGTAGTGCGTGTGGTGGCTGGTGTGGATCACGATGGAGCGCACCGACGCCAGGCCGGCGCCCAGGCGCGGGCCGAGCCGGCGGGCCAGGTCGATGAGCGCCTGGCTCTGGTACTCGGCCGAGTGCTCCTTGGTGTAGGTGTCGAGGATGCCGAGCTTCGCCTCGCCGGGGCCGGGCAGACCGACGACGTACCGCGCCTGCGGGCCGTCGAGCAGCCAGGCGATCACGCCGTCCTCGCCTTCGTAGATCGGCGCCGGCGCGCCCTCGCCGCGCATCGCCCGGTCGACGGCCTCGACGGCGATCTTCCCGGCGAACGCCGGGGCGTAGGCCTTCCAGCTCGAGATCTCGCCCTTGCGGGACTGCCGGGTCGCCGTCGTGGTGTGCAGCGCCTGGCCGACGGCCTGGTAGATGGTCTCGGTGGGCAGGCCGAGTAGCGTGCCGATGCCGGCGGCGGCCGACGGGCCGAGGTGCGCGACGTGGTCGATCCTGTGCTCGTGCAGGCTGATCGCGCGCACCAGGGCCACCTGGATCTCGTAGCCGGTCGCGATGGCGCGCAGCAGTTCCCGTCCGCCCAGGCCCACCTGCTGCGCCGCGGCGAGGATCGGCGGGATGTTGTCACCGGGATGGGAGTACTCGGCGGCGAGGAACGTGTCATGAAAATCGAGTTCACGCACGGCGACGCCGTTCGCCCAGGCCGCCCACTCAGGGGAGACCCGGGTGGCCGGCGGCAGCCCGAACACCGTCGCGCCGGCCCGCCCGCTCGCCGCGGCGTGCCGCAGGGCCTGCTCGCGGGCCGCGGCCACCGGCGCGCGGGTCAGTGACGCCGACGCCACCCCGGCGTTGTCGATCACCCGGTTGATGACCATGTCAGTGACCTCCGGGGTCACCTCGACGGAGTCGGACGCGACGACGGCGATCTTCCAGGCGAGCTGGTCCTCCCGGGCCAGCCGCTCCTCGCTGCGGTGCACCCGCACCTCGTGTTCGATCATGCCTCTCCTCGGGTCGCCGTGTGTCCATCTGGGTCCGCGCCCACGATCGTCCTCGGCGGCGCCGACGCCAGTTCTGGCACCTGACCGGCATCGCCGGATCGGGCGCTGGCCCGGAGCGGTCAGCGCGTGGTGGCGGACCGGACGGGCTCGGCGCAGGCGCCGACGGACCAGCGTTCCTCGATGTGGCCGAAATGCCAGAGGGCGAGGGCGGCGGCCCAGGCGAGGAAGAACAGGCCGACGATGGCGTAGCCGGCGTAGTCGAGGTTGATGGCGGCGATCCAGGCGAGCGGCCCGGCGTCGATGGTGAACCGGTCGGCGAGGACGCCGACGAGTTCGATGGTGCCGATGACGAGGGCGACGAGCACGGAGATGGTCGTGATGGTGAGGTTGTAGTAGACCTTGCGGACCGGGCGGGCGAAGGCCCAGCCGTAGGCGGCGTTCATGAAGACGCCGTCGACGGTGTCCATGAGGCACATGCCGGCGGCGAACAGGATCGGCAGCACGAGGATGGCATAGAACGGGAGGTGGAACGCGGCGGCGCCGCCGGCGAGCACGAGCAGGCCGACCTCGGTCGCGGTGTCGAACCCGAGGCCGAAGATCACCCCGACCGGGTAGATATGCCACGGCTTGGTGACCGACCTGGTGAGGCCGCCGAGGAAGCGGTTCATGAAACCGCGCGAGTCCAGCTGCCGTTCGAGTTCCCGCTCGTCGTAGTGCCCGGTGCGCATCTCGCGGAACACCTTGAGGATGCCGAGCAGGGCGACGAGGTTCAGGATCCCGAGCACCCAGAGGAAGACGCCGGAGACGGACGGGCCGATCACGCCGGTGATGGTGTGCAGCCGGGAGGAGTCGTCCTCGACCGGGCCGACGAGGGACCGGATACCGACGGAGAGCAGGAACGCGAGGGCGAAGACGATCGTGGAGTGGCCGAGGGAGAACCAGAAGCCGACCGACAGCGGCCGGCGCCGCGCGGCGTCACCGGCGGCTTCGCGCGCCACGTTGTCGGCGATGAGCTTGCGGGTGGTGTTGTCGACGGCGGCGATGTGGTCGGCGTCGAAGGCGTGCCGCAACCCGAAGGTATAGGCCAGGACTCCGACGCCGGCCGTGAACACCGGGTGGTCGCCGCCGAGGTCATAGCTGTGCGGGGCGACCAGTGCCAGCAGGACGACGAACCCGACGACGTGCAGCGCGACGATGAACGCGGCCATCCCGGCCAGGGACCGCCGGTCCGGGCCCGTCAGCCCGCGCCGGAACCGGGCGAGCCGGGCCGGCAGGGACTGCTCGCCCGCGCTGGGAATCGCGTCGGTCACCGGATGTCTCCTCGCCACGGGAACGGCCTGGGGAAGGGGAGTGCTCCAGATGCGACTATGTCGCTGTTGCGACCTGACCGCAACGGGGGCGGCGGCCCGTCGGCGCCGGTCGGGGAGCGCACGGCGCCGCCTGGGCATGTCTCCCGGGGCAGCTGAGGGCGGGCGGCCTCGCCGGTTCTGCGCCGGATCCATCCCGGGCGCCGGCGGCCCCGCGGCCACCCCCGCGCATCCCCGCGCCTTAGCCGGCGCGCAAGCGCGGCTTTAGCCGCCGCGGCCACGATGGATCCCGCCGGTGCCGCGCGACCCGCGCCGCCTGGGGCGTCGACGCGGGGTGGTGGACATGGGTCGGCTGCGAGTGCTCCTGCGTGGCTGCCTTCGGGCGGTGGGCCGTGAGCTGCGCCTCGCTGGCGAGCGTGCGGCCATCGCGTTCTACGGCAGGTGGGTCTTCCACCTCGCGGAACCGCCCCTGGAACCGTCGGCCGTGTTCGAACTCCCGCCCGGGCATCCCGAGCGGCTCCGACCCGACCTGCCCGCCTCCCCGCTGGAGCGGGCGCTCTGGCGCCAGCTCGCGGATGTCGCCCTCCCGGCCGAGAACGCCGGCCCCGGCTCGCCCGCCTGACCCGACCGACCGGCGCGTGACCACACAGCCGAAGGCCAGCCGACCCGTGGCCGCGTGCCCGTTTGCCGTGTCAGCTCTTGGACACGCAGCGGAACGCTGGGTCGGACGATCTGCTTCGAAGCGCAGCGTAAAGTCATTCTCGAATTCCCCTCCCGGTTTTGTTGCCGCCGCCCGGACGAGCTTTCGAGGGAGTCGTGTCGCATCCGCGACACGTTTGTTCCCGTGCTGTCGAAGTGTGTCGCGGAAGGCGTGTCCGCCCCGGATGATCTTGTAACCTCCGTGGCTATCCAAGGGGGAGACATCGGATCTCCCGGGCGTGAAAGCGCCGGGTGGAGTCCATGAAGGAGCCGCTGATGAGCGGGACCTGCTCGCGTGGAGGTGCGCCGTGCCAAGTCTGAGATTCGTCAATGCCGACGAGAAGGTGGACTTCGACGACTACGTCGATCTGAAGGACATGCGGGAGTTCGTCACGTTTGGCTGCCGGGGTGGCAGATGCGGGATCTGCGCCGTGCGGGTCCTGAGCGGCGGCGAGAACCTCTCGCCGCGGACCCCGCGGGAGGAGCGGCTCTTCGAACTCCTCGGCGAGGATGACCCGGCCATGCGGCTGGCCTGCCAAAGCCGCGCGTACGGCGACACCGTCCTGGTCGAAATCAACACCTGACAATCTGTCAAACGCATTCAGTCCGTTCGAGACCAACATCTGGAGCATGGCATGGAAAACACGAACCGCCTCACCCACAGCGCCCTGCTGCGTCGCCTGCCGTTCCTCTCTCCCGCGGAGAGTGCCCAGGTCAAGCGGGACATCGACACCTTCCTGGACGGGAAGATGGCGGAGTGGAACGCGACCGTCCCGTTCGCGCGGCACCTCGAGGGCACCGAGATACACCTGAACTACTATCGGCAGACCCTCATCGAACACGCCTGGCGTATCCGGCTGATGCGTACCGCGCAGTCCTATGCATTGCACAAGATCACCCGGATCAACGCCGAGGCGGCCAAGCTCTACGCCGCCTACCAGGATGAGGAGATGCTGCACGACGTCCTGTTCATGACGGACGCCGAGAAGGTAGGGCTGTCGGCGGAGGACATCTTCGCGACGGAACCGAACCTGCACACCCGCCTGCTGGCCGGATACCTGTACTTCGTCGCGGAGCACGAGAAGGTGCTCGGCGTGATCTGCTACAGCTATCTGGTGGAGTACACCACCCAGAAAATCACCCCGAGGCAGCTCAGGGCCATGTCCGAGTCCCTCGGCAAGGACATGATAGTCGGTCAGGCCGCGCACCTGAACACGGATCTCGTCGAGGACCACACCCAGGACATGTGGGACATCCTCAGTCTCTTTGTCGAGAGCGAGCAGGACATCGTCGACATCAAGCGGTACATGAGCGAGATCCAGGAGCTGCTCAAGGGATTCTTCGTGGATCTGTACGAGCGTTTCGGCGACGTCGAGCTGCAGTCAACCTGATCCCGGCGCTCGCCGGGCGAGGTCCGCGCGGGTCGGGGCGGCGACGGTGCGCCGCGCAGTGCGCCGTCCCGACCCGCGCCATCCGGAATGGAATACGCACATGGCTGGGAACCCTGGCTTTCTCATTCTCTCGCACCAGCTCAAATCCATGGTGCCGCCGCTGGTCGACGCGCTGCGCCAGCGCGGGATCAGCCCGTACGTTCTCTCGTCGAACCCGCCGCGGGGCGCGGCGGCGGACTGGCGCTGCGACGTCGCCCTGCTGCGCGTCACCGACGGCCACGCCCTGGTACGCCGCGATGTCGACGCCGTCCTCGCGCAGCTCTCGGCGCGGGGCGTCGAGCTGCTCGGCTGCCTCACCGTCTGGGACTCCTACCGGGAGCTGATGGCGTACGCGAACCGGTCGATCGGCGTCGCCGACCTGACCGAACAGACCGTCCGCGGCCTGCGGGACAAGCTCGCGATGCGCGACCGGCTGCGCGAACACGGGCTGTCGCGGGTGGCCGCCTGGCCGTTCGACGCCGAGCGTTTCGACGCCCTGAGCGACCGTTCCCGCTACTTCGTCAAGCCACGCACCGGGGTCGCCTCCCTGGCCGCGTCGCGCGCGGACCGGCTGCCCGACGCCGCCGAGCCGGCGCGGCTGTGGGCCCGGGCCACGCGCGACGTCGCCTACGCCGGCGCCTTCGAGGGCGCGCCGTCGTTCCTGCTGGAGGAGTTCATCGACGGCGTGGAGTGCAGCTTCGAGGTCAGCGTCGAACGCGGCTCGGTGCGCGTGCACGCGGTGCACGAGAAGGTCGACCTGCGGGAGTCCGGGCGCACGGTGCTCGAGAACGCCTGCGTCTGCCCACCGGTCTCCCTCGGCGCCGCCGCGGTGGCGCGCGGCGTCGACCACGTCACCCTCTGCCTCAAGGCGCTGGACGTGGACACCGGCGTGCACCACGTCGAGGCGCGCTGCGCGGGCGGCGACACCTGGGAGATCGTCGAGGTCAACCCGCGGATCGGCGGCGCGTACATCGTCCCCAGCACACGTCGTCACAGCGGTGTGGACCTGCTCGGACGGTGGATCGACCTGCTGATCGGGCAGGCCGGCGAACCGGCGGCCCACGAGACGCGCCGGACCTTCTTCCGGGTCTTCTTCGGTGAACCGGGCCGCCACGTCACCCTGCTGACCCGCTGGCCGGCCCGGATCGACGTCCTGGAGGACAAGGTGTTCGCCCAGGTCGGCGAGACGCTGCCCACCGTCGACCGGGAGATCTTCGTCGGCCAGGCGCTGTGGGACGTCACCGGTCTCGGCCCCGAGCTGACACCCGACTTCGTCGCCGAGACGGAGTCCTATCTGGAGATCGGCTACCGAGCATGAACATCGTCGTCCTGCATCGCATCCCGTTCGCGAAGATCCGCTACGACCTCGCCGTCGACCACGACCGCCACACCGTGCGCTACCTGAGCACGACGGGTACGGCCGACGGTCTGCCCCCCGGCGCGGACTGCCGGGTCCTGGACACCTCGACCGCGGACACCGACGCGCTGGCCCGAGCGCACGCGGACTGGCTGGGCACGGCGGATCGGCTGATCGCCCGCTCCGAGTACGACCTGCTGCCCGCCGCACGGCTGCGCGAACGCTTCGCCATCCCGGGCGACTCGCCGGCCGCGATTCTGCCGCTGCGGGACAAGTGGCTGATGCGCACCCTCGCCGCGGCCGCCGGCATCGCCCAGCCCGCGTTCTGGAGCGTCGCGGACTTCCGCCGCGATCCCCCCGCCGCTGGCACCTATCTGATCAAGCCGAGGCTGGAGGCGTCCAGCACGGGCATCGAGACCGGCGGGGTGCGCGAGATCCTCGACGGCCTCGACCGGCTCGTCGGCGCGGCGGCGTCCGCGGAGGTGTTCGTCGAGGAGTTCGTACCCGGCGAGATCTGGCACCTCGACGGCTACCTGCGCGCCGGCACGGTCCGCGCCGTCGCGAGCAGCGTCTACGTCGGGAACTGCCTGAACTACGCCCACGGTAGCCCGCTGGGTTCCGCCCAGACTCCCGACGAGCCGGGCGCCCTCGCGCTGCTGCGCCGGACGCTGCCCGTGCTCGGCCAGCGGGACGGGGCGTTCCATTTCGAGCTGATCCGCGCCCGCGACGGCCGGTTCCTGTTCCTGGAGACCGCGAGCCGGGTCGGCGGCGCCGGCGTCGCGGAGACCTTCGAGCTGCGCACCGGCGTCAACCTCTACCAGGCGGACCTGCGGCATCAGCTGTTCGGTGACATCGACGGACCTGCCGTGCGGCTCTCGACGGACTGGTACGGCTGGTTCGTCTTCCCCGCGCACCACCGCGACGCCGGCGATGACGGCACCGACGATGACGGCACCGGCGATGACGGCACCGGCGATGACGGCACCGGCGATGACGGCACCGGCGGCGTCGAGTTCGACCCGGACCGGTTCGGTGAGCGGCTGGTGTCCTACGTCCGCAACGCCCGTCCCACCGCCCGGGTGGGCGAGATCAGCTACGCGGCGGCGGCGACGCCGCTGTCCGGCGTGGTCCGCGGCACGGCCGGACAGCTACGGGACACCCTCGCGGAGATCTGCGCCCCGACCAGCAGGGCGCCGCGGTCATGACCGCCGCGTGCTTCCTGGTCGTCGGTTACAACAACACCCGCGTCCACGACGTCGCCCTGCTGCGCGACCTGTGTCACCGGGAGTTCCGGGCGGCCCTCGTGCTGGTCACCGACGAGGCCCGACCGCACGACACCGCCGCCGCCGATGTCGTGCTCGTCGCCCCGTTCGACGTCGACGTCGCGCCGCGCGCGGCCAGCCGGGTCGCCGCGGAGGTCGGCCGCCGCGGCCTGCGACCGATCGGCGTGCTGCCGTTCTCCGACCGCGGCATCGTGCTGGGCGCCCACCTGGCGTCGCGCTTCGAACTGCCGGGGGCCGCACCGACCGAGGCGGTGGCCGGCCTCGACAAGCACCGCCTGCGCGCCATCGAGGCCGCGGCCGCCGACCACCCGGCCGGCTACACGCCGGTGCGCAGCCTGGCGGTCCACTCGCTCGGCGAGTTCGAGGCGGCCGTCGCGCATCTCGGCGGCACCGCGTTCGTGAAGCCGACGAGCGAGGGCAACAGCCGTGGCTGCCAGCTCGTGCCCGGCATCGGTGCGTGCCCGGAGATCTGGGCGGCGCTGGCGCCGTACCACGAGCGTGGGGTGATGGTGGAGACGCTGGTCACCGGCGCACGCGAGTACAGCTGGGACTACGTCGGCGGGGCGCGCTGGCTCACGGAGAAGCACACCACCACGGGCCGTTTCCGCGCCGAGTTCCAGCAGGTCGTGCCGGCGCCGCTGGACCCGGCCGAGACCGCGCTGCTCGACCGGGCCGGGGACCACGTCCGACGGCTGGTGTCCCCGGCTAACGGCGCGTTCCACAACGAGCTGTTCCTGCGCGCGCACGGCGCCGCCGCGGTCGAGACCAACATGCGCCCCGGGGGCATGCACATCTGGGACCTCGCCCGGCTGGCGTTCCCCGGTTTCGACCCGTGGCTGGCGTGGCTGCGCTGGTCGACCGGCGATGCGCCGCTCACCGCCCAGCCGGTCGCGCGGGCGGCGAGCGGGATTCGGATGCTACGCGCGCCCGGTGACGGCGTCGTGGTGTCGACGCCCGACATCGCGGCCGTGGCGGCGAAGCTCGACATCCCGCTGCACCACGCGGAGCTGAGCACGTCGCCCTCGGCGCGGGTGCGCGCCGAGGTCACGGACAACGCCGGCTTCGTCGGAAAGATCGTTCTTGTCGCCGAGGACGCCAAGACGCTGCTGGACCGGCTGGACCGGCTCGGCGCGGCCGTGGAGGAGCGGATCGATGTCCGGGCCCGCTGACGTCGGGGTCGCGCGGGGAGGCGGCGCGCGGGGAGGCGGCGCGGGGGGAGGCGGCATGCGTAGCTGGCGGATCCGGGTGTTCCTCGGCGCGCGGGTCCTGTCGACCATGGGCGACCAGGTGCTGCAGTTCGCCGTGCCCCTGATCATTTTCACGGCGACGGGCAGCGTGTCGCTGGCGGGGCTCGCCTTCCTGGTCGAGTGGCTGCCCCGGCTGAGCTCACTGCCCGTCGCCGGGCTGCTGGCCGACCGGTTCGGCGGACGGCGGGTCTACGCCGTCAGTGACAGTGTCCGGGCGGCGGCGTGCCTGCTCACCGTGCTGGCGTTGGGCCACTGGCCGGGGCACGTCTTCGGCTGGACCACGGCACTGACGGCACTCTGCGCGTTCTGCTACGCGCAGACGTTCATCGCGTTGGAATCGACGATTCCGCAGCTCGTGCCCGCGGAGGACCTGCCGCGGGCGCAGAGCGTGCTGCAGATCATCAACAGCGGGTCGAGCGTCGTCGGGCCGGCGCTGGGCGGGCTGATGCTGCTGTGGGTGTCCCCGACGCAGCTGCTGTGGGTGAGCGGGGCGGCGTTCGCGGTGGGCGCCTGCGGGGTGCCCGTGCTGCGCGGCCTCGGCGGGAGCACCGAGGATCGCGAGTCGGCGGTGCGCCGCAGCGTCCTGGGCGACCTGCGGGTCGGCGTGCGCGCCCTCGCCGGCACGCCGATCCTGCTGGCGCTGGTCGGGCTGACCATGGTCGTCAACCTCATGGCGGGTCTGGCCATGGCGACCGGGGCACCCCTGACGATCGGGCATTTCCACCAGCGCGACAGCGCCTTCGCGACGCTGCAGATCACGGTGGGCGTCTTCTCGGTCGGCACCCTGCTGCTGCTGACGTGGCTGCTGCGGCACCTGTCGGTCTACCGGGTCGGCGCGGTGTCGTTCGTCCTCAGCGCTGCGGGCACGGCCCTCATCGGGGTCTCGCAGCTGTTTCCGCTGTACGTGCTCGGCTATGGCCTGTGCCTGGGCATGAACGGGCTGTTCAACGTCTTCATCCGGGTCGAGAGGCTGCACTGGATCGCGCCGGCGCAGCGGGGCCGGGTCATCAGCCTGATCGTGCTGCTGAACCAGAGCACGCTGCCGCTCGCCGGTGCGCTGGTCGCCCTCGCCGGGGGCAGGCTGTCCGTGCGGGTGCTGTTCCTCGCCGTCGCGGCACTGGCGTGGCCGGCGTACGTGGCGCTGCTGCGCCCGCTGCGCTCCCGGGCCGCGACGGCGCGCCCGCCCGACGCCGTGGCGGCGGCCGTGACTCCCTAGGCGGCAGTTGACGACGACCGGGATCGCGTCACTGATGACGGCCAGAGGTGTACATCCAGGCGAGATGGGTGCCCGGGGCGTCGCGGATGGTGCGCACGAGCAGGCGCAGCCGGTCCGGGTTCATCGTCGGTTCCAGGTGCCGCGCGTCGGCGAGGACGTCGCGTTCGGCTTCGTCGAGGTCCCGCGACCGGCGGACGATATGGGTATGGACCTGTGCGAGTGCGGTGTGCTCATCGCAGGCCGTGGCGTGCTGGAGAACGAGGACGTAGTTGGTCGTCTCGCCGCCCGCGGCTTCCCGGGGCAGGGACACCACGTCGTTGCACCAGGCGACGACGTCACTGGCGGCCGCGCACAGCTCGGCCCAGCCGCGGGTGGCGACGAGGCCGGGAGGAATCTCGGTCTGATAGACGACCTCCAGCAGGTCGAACAGGAACATGGCATTGTCATCGCGCCGCAGCGCCGGGTATTCCTCCGGGCTGGCCAGCGTCCCGCCCTGCCGATGGGCGATCTGGACGAGAAACGCGTCGCGGTGGTCGTGAATGTGCCCGAGAATGCGGCGGCGCCACTGCGTGGACATTCCCCGGGCGGTCCGCGGCCACAGCTCGGCCAGGGCGTTCACCGGGGCGGTCGCGGCGGCGGGCGCTGAGGACCCTTCGATGATCGAGGTGATCGCGGCGTAGGTGGCGTGCACGGCGTCGGCGCTGCGGCCCATCGCCCCTTCGTCCTGCTCGTCGTCGAGGTGGAACAGCCACAGCACCCACTGGGCGAACAGCTCGACCTCGTCCTGGTGGGCGTCGGGCAGGGCGCGGGCGGCCAGCAGGTGGAATCCGGCGGCCTCCAGACGGGCGCGCTCGCGGGCATCGGCCACCAGGCCGACCCGGGATGCCCAGGTCAGCAGGTGTGCGCCGATCTGTTCGGCCGCGGGGTGGATCCGCTCGGGGACGGCGATGCCGAAGTCGGGTCTGGAGCTGCCGGCGGCGGAGAGCTGGGTCATGGCTGGCCTCGGTGACGGAGAGGGGATGCGGGCGGGCGCGCCCGACGATGGAGCCTTCACAGGAAAGGCCCCACATCTCGTCATTCTCCACGGAGAGGACGTCCGACTGCGGCCGACGGCCGAACATCCGTCTCCTCACGATTGCCCCCCTCCTTATCATGAAGCGTCGTCGAATCGGGGAGCGGAGGCGATTTCGAGACTCTTGCTGGAATGCATTGACATCGCTCTCCGGTGCGGCCGCCGGCTGTTTCGGCTGCTCCGCGCAGGGAATGACGCGGCCACGAGAAGCGTGATGACGGCCGCCCCGGCGGAAAGCAGGAGGGACCGCGTCATGGTTTCCAGTTCCGACGGTGGCACCGAGAACGTGGCGCCCGCGGACGATCGACGTCCCCTGTCCGCCGCGGAACGGGCGGAGTTCGAACGACTGCGCGACGAGGCGGCCCGACGACACGAGTGGCCGCGCACCATCGGGGCAGCGGCCCTGGTGCTGTTGGCCGTCGTGCTGGCGCCGCTCGCCGTGGTCGCGACCTGGGCGGACACGGCGATCTCCGACTCGGACCGGTATGTGGAGACCGTCGCCCCGCTCGCCACCGATCCCGCGGTGCGGACCATGGTGATCAACCAGCTGACCGACCGGGTCGTCAGCAACGTCGACGTCGATCAGGTCGCCGCTTCCCTCGAAGCCGTCCTCGCCCGAAACGGGGCGCCCCCCGTCGTCGTGGATCACGCTCAGGCCCTGGCCGGGGCGCTGAACGACGCTCTGACCAGCGCGGTGCGCCGCGTGGTCGAGCAGGTGGTCACCAGCGACCAGTTCCCGCTGGTCTGGGAGAACGCGAACCGGCGGGCGCACGCCACCGTGGTGAAGGTGCTCACCGGCGAGGGCAGCGGTGCCGTGCAGGCCAGGGACAACACGATCGTGCTGGACCTCGGGCCCGTCGTCGACGAGGTGCGCGCGCGGCTGGTCGACGCCGGCCTCGCGAAGGCCGGCAGCATCCCCGACGTCGACCGGCAGATCGTGCTGCTGCGCACGGACCGGCTGACCTGGGCCCAGGACGCCCTGCGCCTGCTCGCCATCCTCGGCCGCTGGCTGCCCGTCGCCGTGGTGGTCCTCGCCGCGCTGGGCGTGTGGCTGGCGCCCTCGCACCGCGCCGGGCTCATGGCGACCGGCATCGGGCTCGGCGTGACGATGGTCGTGCTGCTCGTGGCACTGGCCGTCCTGCGCCGGAACTATCTGGACTCCGTCCCGTCCGACGTCCAGACGCGCGACGGGGCGGCGGCCATCTACGACACCCTCGTCCGATTCCTGCGGGACAGCGCGCTGACCTGGCTGACCATCGCCGTCATCATCGTTCTCGCCGGCTATCTCCACGGACCGGGACGCGGCGCCCGTGCCCTGCGCTCCGGCGCCGCCCACGCCACCGCGGCCGTTGGTCAGGCGCTGGCCCGCGCGGGTGTGCGCACCGGCGGCGCGGGCCGCTGGCTGGCCGGGCACAGCCACCTGACCAGCGCAGTCGTCGTCGGGGCCGGCGTACTGGCCCTCGCGCTGTGCAACCGCGCAACCCCGTGGTCGGTCGCCATCGTCCTGCTGGTGGTCGTGCTCGTGCTGGCCCTGCTGGGCGCCCTGGCCGCCGCCGGCACCCCGCGACCAGGGCCTGGACCTGGACCTGAACCCGCAGCGGGCGGATCAGGCCGGTGAGCGTCCGGCCGCGATACGGACCAGCGCGGGGACCATCCCCCACAGACCCGGGCGCACGGCGGGAACCCCGGGGCAGTGGCGCGGGACCCGGACGCGCACGGCCGCCGGCAGCGAGCGCAGCTCCAGCGGCGGTGGCAGACGCAGCGCCTCCCCGTCCACGCCGACACTGACCGGACGGGCGGAGTCGATGCGCAGCGTCGGGCTGGTCCACTCCTGGAAACCGCGGAACCGGCCGATGGCGCCCATCGTCTCGAGCGCGACGAGCGCGGGCAGATCACGGGCACGATCGACGCGCAACGTCACCACGCCGAGCTGGCCGCTGTCGAGCCGCGGCCGGGTACCGAAACCACCGAGGCTGCGCAACCGGTAGGCGTTGTTGGAGACGAGCAGGATGTCCGCGGTCGAGCCCAGGCGGCCCTGCGGGCCGGTGAGGCGCAGATCCGGCGGGGTGCGGTCGGCGCCGAGCAGGTCGGGCAGCATCGCGGCCGCCGTGCCCACCTTGGCGCCGCGGTAGCCCTCGGACTGCACGATCTGCGCGTAGACGCCCAGCGAGACGTTGTTGACGAACACGCGGTCACCGACCTGACCGAGGTCGACACGCCGTTCGACGGCAGGGCCGAACGCGTCGAGCGCGTCGGCCACCTCCCTGCGATCGAGGCCGAGGTCCAGCGCGAAGTGGTTGCGGGTACCCGCCGGAACGCAGACGAACGCCAGGCCACGCCGGCGGGCCACCTCCGCGACGAGGGCCTGGGAACCATCACCACCCGCCATGCCCACCACGTCGGCACCTCGGTCCGCGGCGTCCTCGGCGAGGGCGCGCAGATCAGCGCCTGCCGTGAGGCTGACGACCGCGATCCCGCGCCGGGCGGCCTCCCGCGCGAGATCGTGACGTTCGGCGGCACCACCACCAGAACGCGGGTTCACCAGCAGCACGCCGCGCCGGGCGGCGCCCACCAGGCGTCCCTTCGGCCGGTGCCGACCGAACGCGCCGCGCGCCGCGGC
>NZ_JALKFU020001201.1 GCF_023242965.2 Frankia sp. AgKG'84/4 | reverse complement strand
CGGTGGCGGCGGTCAACGGGCCGGCGTCGACGGTCGTCGCCGGCGCCCCCGCGGCGCTGGACGCGCTGCTCGCCCGCTACGCCGAGGCCGGCGTGGATGCCCGCCGTGTCCCGGTGGACTTCGCCTCGCACTCGCCGCAGGTGGCGCAACTGCGCGACGCGCTGCTCGCCGAGCTCGCCGGCTTCACCCCGCGGGCCAGCGACGTCACCTTCTACTCGACGGTGACCGGGGACGCCGTGGACACCGACCGGCTCGACGCCGACTACTGGTACAGCAACCTGCGCGAGACCGTGCACTTCGACGCGGCGGTGCGTACGGCGCTGGCTGCCGGCCACCGCGTGTTCGTCGAGGCGAGCCCGCATCCGATCCTCACCGGAGGCATCCGGGCGATCGCCGAGGCGTGGGCGGGCTCGGTGGCGGACGGGTCGGTGGGGCCGGCCGGGTCGGCTCTCGCGGTCGGATCGCTGCGCCGGGACGACGGTGGGCTGGACCGCTTCCTGCGGTCGCTGGCCGAGGTGCACGTCGCCGGGTCCGCGGTCGACTGGACGCCGTCCTTCCCGGCCGGCGCGCGTCGCGTCGCCCTGCCGACCTACCCGTTCCAGCGCCGGCAGTTCGAGCTGGCTGCGCCGAAGCCGTCTGGGTCCGCCACGGCGGCGCCGTCTGGGTCCGCCACGGCGGCGCCGCGCGGTCCGGGTGTGCCCGACGGCGAGGACGCGCAGTACTCGGGCGAGGACGCCGCTGGCCGCGAGGCGGCGCACGACCGTCCGACCGCGGGCCGCGGTTCGGCCGGGGCGGCCAGCGAGCGGGAGCTGCTCGAGGTCATCGGCGCGACCCTGACGATCGTGCTGGGTCACGCCAGTGGCAGCGTCGTCGCGGAACGGTCGTTCGCCGACCTGGGGTTCGACTCGGTCAGCGCGGTGGAGTTCCGCGACCGGCTGGCCGCCGCGACCGGGGTGGCGCTGCCGACGACCCTGACCTTTGACTATCCGACCCCGCGGCGGCTCGCCGCGTACCTGCGCGGGGCGCTCACCGGCGCCGGCGAGGCGTCCGCGCACGGCACCGTCTCGGGCGCGGCCCGGACCACACCGGGACGCGCGGACGAGCCGATTGCCATCGTCGCCGTCGCCGGGCGCTGGCCGGGGGGCGCCGACACGCCGGAGCAGCTGTGGGACCTGCTGACCGGCCGGGTGGACGCGATCGGCCCGTTCCCGACCAACCGCGGCTGGGACCTGGCCGCCCTGCACGACCCGGAGCTGAGCCGGCCGGGCACCTCCTACGCCCGCGAGGGCGGGTTCCTGCACGACGCCGACACGTTCGACGCCGACTTCTTCGGTATCTCGCCGCGGGAGGCCGCCGCGATGGATCCCCAGCAGTGCCTGCTGCTGGAGACCTCGTGGGAGGCCCTCGAGCGGGCCGGGATCGACCCGACGTCGCTGCACGGCTCGGCCACCGGCGTGTTCGCCGGGGTCACCCCGCACGACTACGGTCCCCGCCTCGTCGAGGCGCCCGAGGGCTACGGCGGCTATGTGCTGACCGGCAGCCTGTCGTCGGTCGCCTCCGGCCGCGTCGCCTACACCCTCGGTCTGGAGGGGCCGGCCGTCACCATCGACACGGCCTGCTCGTCGTCGCTGGTCGCGATCCATCTCGCCAGCCAGGCGCTGCGCGGCGGCGAGTGCACCCTGGCGTTGGCCGGCGGCGTCGCCGTCATGCCGACGCCGGGGATGTTCACCGAGTTCTCCCGCCAGCGCGGCCTGGCCCCGGACGGGCGGTGCAAGCCGTTCGCCGCCGCCGCCGACGGCACCGCCTGGGCCGAGGGCGTCGGCGTGGTGGTGCTGGAACGGCTGTCCGACGCGCGCCGCCACGGCCACCGGATCCTCGCCGTCGTACGCGGCAGCGCGGTGAACTCCGACGGCGCGTCCAACGGTCTGACCGCGCCGAACGGGCCGTCGCAGCAGCGCGTCATCCGCGCCGCCCTCGCCGCCGCCGACCTGTCCCCCACCGACATCGACGCCGTCGAAGCCCACGGCACCGGCACCACCCTCGGCGACCCCATCGAAGCCCAGGCCATCCTCGCCACCTACGGCCAACACCGCCCCACCGACCAGCCCCTGCACCTCGGCTCCGTCAAATCCAACATCGGCCACACCCAGGCCGCCGCCGGCGTCACCGGCGTCATCAAGATCGTGCAGGCGCTGCGGCACGGCCAGCTACCCGCGACGCTGCACGTCGACGCGCCGAGCCCACATGTGGACTGGACCAGCGGCGCCGTCCGCCTGCTCACCGACCCGGTCGACTGGCCCGCCGCCGCTGCCACCGACCGGCCACGGCGCGCCGCCATCTCCGCCTTCGGCATCAGCGGCACCAACGCCCACCTCATCCTCGAAGAACCCCCCGCCGAGCCCGACCCCACCGCAGCCCACGCCAGCGCGCCGCGCAGCGACGTGCCCGCGGTGCTGCCGTGGGTACTGGGTGCGCACTCCGCGGCGGCCCGTCCGGTCTCCGGCAGGGCAGCCCGACTGATCGCTGTCTCGACGAGCGTGACCAGATCCGCGCGCCGCAGACC
>NZ_JALKFU020001200.1 GCF_023242965.2 Frankia sp. AgKG'84/4 | reverse complement strand
ACCCGGCGCCAGGCCCTCGGCGGCGAGCAGGGTCGCGAGCCGTGCCGCGTCGCGGGACCGGACCTCGACCCAGCCGTGCGCCGCGGCGAGTTCTGCCGCGGGCGCGTCGAGCACGACCCGCCCCTGATCGATGATGACGACGTGGTCGACGGTCTGGGCCACCTCGGCGAGCACGTGGCTGGACAGCAGCGCGGTGCGCCCCTGCGCCGCCCACCCCCGCAGGAACGATCGCAGCCAGCGGATGCCCTCGGGGTCGAGCCCGCCGTTGGGCTCGTCCAGGACAAGCAGCTCCGGGTCGCCGAGCAGCGCGGTCGCGAGCGCGAGGCGCCCGCGCATGCCCAGGGAGAAGCCGCCGGTCGCCCGGTCCCCGGCAGCGTCGAGACCGACGGCCGCGAGCACCTCCTCGACCCGGCGGCGACCGGCCCGCAGCGGCATCGCCAGCGCCAGCAGATGGTCCCGAGCCGTCCGGCCGGGATGGGAGGCGTTGCCCAGCGCCGCGCCGACGCGCCGGGCGGGATGATCGAGGTCGCGGTAGCGCCGGCCGAACACATGGGCCTGCCCGGACGTCGGCCGGACCAGGCCCAGCAGGGCGCGCAGTGTTGTCGTCTTGCCGGACCCGTTCGGCCCCAGAAACCCGGTGATCATTCCCGCCTGGACGGAGAACGAGGCGTTCCGGACGGCGTGGTGGGACCCGTATCGTTTGGCCAGGCGGTCGACGTGCACGACGGCGGAGACGGGAACCTCCCGGCGGCTGGTCCGATCGGGACATCTTCCACGGTAACCTGCCGTAGGCTCCTGCCCGCTTGCGGGCTACCACGAGCTAGCGGGGCGTGCGGGCGTTGCTGATCGAGGTCAGCAACTCGACGAGCTGTGCGCGCTGCTGCGGGCTCAACTGCCGGGTGAAACCGGCCACCGTCTCGGTCCGCCGCCGCTGTCCCTCGGCCAGGGCCCGCTGGCCGGCGTCGGTGAGCGCGAGCAGGACGGCGCGCCGGTCGGTGGGGTGGGAGCGGCGGGCGACCAGGCCGTCGGCCTCGAGACCGTCCACGGTCTCGGTCATCGTCCTTGGCGCGACCGCGACGGCGTCGGCGAGATCCCGTAGGCGGCACGGCCCCGTGTCCGCGATCAGCTGCAGCACCTTGAACCGCCGCAGGGTCAGCCCGACGCTGGTGCGTAGCGCCTCGTCCACGGCCGTGCGCACGAGGTGGCCGGCGGCGAGCAACAGGTTCACGACCTCGTCGCCGGTGTCCGGTCTGGGCATCCGGGGCGCCTCCTCGTCTATGGTGATGATGGCATCATCTTAGGTAGACCGACCTCATGATGAGGGATCCTCATCAAATTCGAGAAGGAGCCCGGATGGACGCGATCACCTGCCTCCTGACGCGCCGCACCGCGACGCGGTTGGTCGAGCCCGGCCCGACGACGGAGCAGCTCGCCGCAATCCTCGGCGCGGCCACCACCGCGCCCGACCACAAGATGCTGCGGCCCTGGCGGTTCGTCGTGGTGCGCGGCGAGGCCCGCACCGCCCTCGCCGCGGCGATCACCGAGGCGGCCGAGGCCGTCGGCGGCCTGCCGGAAGCGGTCGTGCGCAAGGCCGCGGGGAAGGCGACCCGCTCGCCGGCGCTCATCGCCGTCATCGCCGCGCGGGTCGAGGCCAGGGTGCCCGTCGCCGAGCAGGATGCCTCCGCCGCCGCGGCGGCGCAGAACATCTGCCTGGCCGCGCACGCGCTCGGCGTCGCGTCGGCCTGGAAGTCGGTGCCCCTGCTGGACAGCGCGCCCGTACGGTCGGCGTTCGGCCTGGCCGACGGCGAGGAGCTGGTCGGCTGGGTCGAGCTTGGCACCCAGCCGCCGGCCCCGCCGCTGTCCGCCCGGGCCACGGTGGCGCTGGCCGAGGTCGCCCTGGAGATGGCGCTCGACGGTTCGCTGCGGCCCGTCGACTCCGGCTACGCGACCGGGCTGGCCGATCCCGCCGCGGTCGGGGCCGGGGACCTGGTCGGCTAGGCCGAGTCCAGACAATCGTGGTGGTGCGCGCGGCTCGTGAGACCGCTGCCCGTCCAGCCGCCACGCCGGTGTCGTCGCAGTTGTGGTCGCCACCGGGCAGGGCCTTGGTGCGCACCGCGGTGCACACCCGTCGGCCTGATCTTCCGACCGGCGCAACGCCAGCGCCCACCGGGTCAGATTGAGACGAGCGACGCCGGGATTCCCCGAGAGACATTGTCTTTCGGCTCTCATGTGCCCGGTTCCTGGAAAGTCGCCACGGCGCCCGGGAGACGCTTCCTAAGCTGAGCTGGGGGCCCAGGTCGAGCGGCCCGAATCGGGGTATGACTCGGCTCCCGACCTGCGACGGGAGGTACGCCGTGTGCGGTGCGCACGCACCCGGAAGCCACGGGTCCACCCACGTCCGCCCGCAGCGCCTTCGGCACACGCCCGTCGACATCGGCGCTCGGGTGGCGCTGGCCGCGGTGACGGCCGGTCTGCTGGGGGCCCTGTCAGCTGGCTGCTCGCAGCCCGGCGGCGGTCCGGCGGACGAGGCTGTCGCGCCCGGTAGCGCCGCGCCCGCCCCGGCCGCAGGGG
>NZ_JALKFU020001199.1 GCF_023242965.2 Frankia sp. AgKG'84/4 | reverse complement strand
CCGCCTACGCGTACGACGCGGCGCGCGCGATCATCCGGGCGGCCGCCACCGTGCTGCCGCGGCGCGCGGTGGTCGACCAGACGGCGCGCCACGACATCGTCAGCGCGATCGGCAGCGGCACGTTCGCCGGTGTCAGCGGCACGGTGTCCTTCGACCGCTGGGGCGACGTCAAGGACCCCCGGGTGGTGCTCTACACGGTGCTCGGTGGACGGTTCGTGGCGATGGCGACCCGAACCTCCTAGCGACACCCGGCGTCCGGTCGCAAAAGGACGCGACACGCTCACCCACCGCCCTTCGGGGCCGGCTCGGCGCGCATAGATTTCGTGACATCAGGTCGTTGATCGACTACTTAAAGTTCGCAACGGCGATGTTGACGATCTCCGGCGTCGCGGACGCCGGCACCGGCGCCGCAGCGCGATGCCGGGGAAGGGCGTGCCATGAGCGTTCCTGGACGGCGCTGGGGGGTGCTCGGCGCGGCGGGGCTGCTGGTGGCGGGGGCCGCCCTCGGCGGCTGCGGCGAGTCGCGGTCCGACGGCGGCAAGAAGGAGTTCGTCATCGGCTTCCAGGGCCCGCTGTCCGGGGGCAACCGGCAGTTGGGCATCAACGCCTACGACGGCCTGCTGACCGCCGTCGACCAGGCCAACCGCCGGCCGGACCTGCCATTCCGCCTGCGGATCGTCGCCTCCGACGACCAGGGGATGGCGCCCCAGGGCCCGGCCGCGGCCCAGAAGCTCATCGACAATCCGAACGTGGTGGCCGTGATCGGCCCGGTGTTCTCCGGGCCGGCGATGTCGAGCGAGCGCCTCTACAGCCGGGCCGGTCTGCTGTCGGTGAGCCCGTCGGCGACCAGTCCCGCGCTCTCCGACCAGGGCTTCACCACGTTCTACCGGGTCATGGCGGCCGACGGCATCCAGGGCGCGGCCGCCGCCGAGTACCTCGCCAAGGGCCTGAAGGTCACCTCGGTGTACTCGGTGGACGACGCCAGCGAATATGGCCGGGGCCTGTCCTCCGCGCTGGAGACGGCGCTGAAGGCGCGCGGGGTCACGCCGGTGCACGACGAGGTCGCCGCCGCGGACCTCGGGTCCGAGGCAGACAAGATCGCCAAGGCCGCGCCTGACGCGGTCTACTACTCCGGCTACTACGCGGAGCTGGCCGACCTGGCCGGGGCGCTGCGGAGCAAGGGTTACACGGGGAAGATCATCGGTGGCGACGGGGCGAACGACGACCAGCTCATCCGGCAGGCGGGCAGCGGCAACGCCGAGGGAATCCTGCTGACCTGCTCCTGCGGCGATCCCAACCACGACCGGTCCGCTGCCGCGTTCGTCGCCGAGTTCCGCGCGGTCAACAGCGGCACCCGGCCCGGGACCTACTCCGCCGAGGCCTATGACGCCACCAACGCGGTCATCGCGGTTCTGCGGCGGGTCGGCGCGGGAGCGAGCCGCGACTCGGTCGCCGGCGCCTTCGGCGGCGTGGACATCCCCGGCATCACCAAGCGGATCGTCTTCGCCCGCAACGGGGACGTCCGCGGTACGACGGTCTATCTGTACGAGGTGCGCCGCGGTCAGCGGGTCGCGCTCGGCCCGATCGACGCACTCGTGCGGCCCTGAGACTGGAGCGGAGCGCGGCGGCGCCGATCTGGCCGCCCGTGTCCGCGCCGGTTCCGGTCGGCCGATCCTGGGATCAGCCGACCGGGCGGCCTGTTCGCAATTGTGGCACCCGGGGACGACTTTGGTGCCGTACGGACCTTCCCCGCGTCCGCACGTTGTCTACTCGCCACCTCCCGGGTGCCACCGGCGATGAGATTAAGCCCCCCGGCCGCACCAGGTCAATCTCGCGCACGGAGTCCGGTGTGTCCCTTCGGGGATCCCTCGCCTGGGCAACGAGGAGCACCCGCAAGTAGTAAATTGCGTTAGATAAGTAGATCAGTGTGCTGTATTGCGGCTCCGCGTCATTGGTCCGAGGGAATGGTCCGAGAGCGGGGGAATCGGCTCTACGGCTGCCCGGTCTCCGGCGGCGCGGGGAGGATCATGCAGGTGAGCCGGCTGGTGCACACGGCGCGGCCGGCCTCGTCGGTGATCCGGATGTCGTACGTGGTCAGGGTACGTCCGCCGTGAACCCTGGTGGCGACGCCGGTGACGATGCCGGAGGTGGCGGAGCGGTGATGTGTCGCGCTGACCTCGATGCCGACCGCGATGCTGCCGGGGGGCGCGCCGAGCGTCGCCCCCACCGACCCCAGCGTCTCGGCGAGCACCACGGAGACCCCGCCGTGCAGAAGGCCGAACGGCTGACGGTTGCCCTCGACCGGCATCGTCGCCACCAGACGGGTCGCGCTGGCTTCGGTGAGCAGGATACCCAATCGCCGCTCGGCCTCCCCGCGCGCCTCGTTGACCTGGGCCGCGAGGCGGACCGCGGCCGGGTCCGGCCCAGCCGAGCCGTCACCGACCGTGGGCCCCGAGGCGGGGGTGCCGCTGGCGGTCGCGGGAGCATCGGCCGCCGGAGCGCCGCTCGCCGGTTCGGACCGCAACCTCGCCGCCCAGCTCAGTCTGGTCGCCTGGCAGACGGCCCCTACCGAGC
>NZ_JALKFU020001198.1 GCF_023242965.2 Frankia sp. AgKG'84/4 | reverse complement strand
GCCGTCAGCGCCGCCGCCGTCAGCGCCGCCGCCGCGATCGCCGCCGCCGCGATCGCCACCGCGATCGGTGGCGGTGGCGCCATCGGTGTGCCGGACGCTCATCGCTCGCTGAGGGCGAAGACCGGGTGGCGGGGGGCGACCCGCGCGATCTCCTCGTCGGAGGAGTCGGGCCCGACGCCGTCGAAGAACACGCCAACCTCCGCCTTCCACCGCTTCAGGTACGCCCGCAGGACGGCGACGCTGTCCGCCGGCGGCACCTCGCTGCCCTGGTAATAGGTACGGGAACGACCGCGTAGCAGGCAGAGCTCGCCGTCGGCGGCGCGCACGTTGCGTACCCACTGACCGTGCCCGCGGGCGGAGACGAGGTACTGGCGGTCCTCGAAGGTCAGCAGGTTGACCGGGGTCCGCCGCGGTTCGCCACTGGTGCGCCCGCGTACCTCCAGCACCCGGCTGCCCAGCACGCTCACGCCGCCGCGGGTGAGCACGGCGACGAGGCGGTTGGCGACGTTGCGGGTGAACCAGCCCGGGGCGCGGTAGTGAGCGCCTGCCGGCCGGGCCGGGGGCTCGCCGGCCGGGTAGTCGGCGGTGTGGTTCCGGTCGGTCATGATCTGGTACCTCCCTGCGGCACACGCTGTCGGCTAACGTCGTTAGCCACGCGGCTAGCTAACAACGTTAGCCACGCTTCCGTCAAGCCCGCCGCCGGCGCGGCGACGCCGTCAGGTCACCGGGCGAAGGCTCATCGGGCCGTACACCCGCCGACCGGCCTCCAGCAGCGTCACCTGGACGACTCCCCCCTCGAGCAGCTCGCGATAGGTCTCGCCGATCCACGTCTCGGCGTCGCCCTGGCTGGTGAACGACTCCGAGCCGGCCGCACCGGCGATCGTCGCCGCCGAGCCGTCGTCGCCCTCGTAGCGCCAGGTCCACGTCATGCGTACGTCCCATCGCCGGGCGGCACACCGGGCGGCACACCGCGACTGCCCGGCCGGTCGGCCGGTGGCACCATCCAACCGTGTGCCTGCCGGCGGCGGCGCATCCGGCGATCAGCCGACCGCTTGGCGGTGGCGCGCCAGAGCCGAACCGGCGGCGCGGGCCAGCCGAGCGGACCGGCTCCCGGAAGTCCGACGCCACTGGCGCAGGCGGGGAGAACCAGGCCAGGATGTCCCCGACGCCGGTAATCTCGCACCCGAACGGGCCCACGGACATCCGAGCGCCATGACCGCCCAGAAACCCTGACCAGTCGGAGGATCGACCCGCGTGGGAACGACCGTCTACAACGCCGCCGCCCTCGCCGCCGAGTCGGCGGAGCACGACCCGCCGTTGACCTGGTGGGCCGCGGTGATCGTCACCTTCGTGGCGATCTTCCTGCTCGCGGGCGTGCTCGCGCTCATGACCCGCTGGGAGCGCAATCGACACCCGCACGGGTGAACCCCGTCCCCCGGACCCGGCCGACCGGCGCCGACCGCGTCGGCGCCGGTGTGGGTGGCCGCTGCCCGCAAGGTCGCCGCGCCCCGCGGGGTGAGGGCGGCCGTGCGGTGAAGGCGGCCGTGCGGTGAAGGTCACATTGCTCGGCACCGGCTCGGCCGACGGCTGGCCCAACCCGTGGTGCGACTGCGCGTCCTGCGCGTGGGCGCGCCGTCATAAGGTCCGCGGGCAGACCGCCGTGCTCGTCGACGGCGCGCTGCTGCTCGACTGCGGCCCGGACGTGCCGCGCACGGCCGCGCGGCACGGGATCAGACTGTCCGGGCTGCGGCACCTGCTGATCAGCCACGCCCACCCGGACCACCTCGGCCCGGAGAGCCTCCTGTGGCGGTCCTGGTCGTCCGCGGCGGCCCGGCCCCTCGACGTCGTTGCTCCGCCCGCCGCCCTCGCGGTGTGCCGCGCGTTCCTGACCCGCTGGGAGGGAACCGACCCGACCCGCGACGGTTCACCCCTGCGGTTCATCCCCGCGCTGGTGGACGCGGACGCCGCGGCCGCGCCGAACCCGGGCGCTTCGTGGCCGGCGGATCCGGGGCCGGCGGATCCGGGGCCGGCGGATCCGGGGCCGGCGGATCCGGGGTCGGGGGATCCGGGGTCGGGTGCTGGGGCCCTTCTTCTCGGCCCGGACGAGGCTCGCTACGTCGTGCGGCCGCTCGCGGCGCGCCACGGTGACGCGGACATCGGCCCGGCGGTCCTCTACGACGTGACCACCCCGGACGGCGGCCGGCTGCTGTACGGCTGCGACACCGGGGCGCCGCTGCCCGCGGCCACCCTCGACGCGGTCACCGGCCGGGCGTACGACGTGGTGCTGCTGGAGGAGAACAACGGCGACCGCCCCGGCTTCGGCGAGCACCTCGACCTCGCCACCTTCGCCGAACTCGTCGCCGAGCTGCGCCGCCGCGGCGCCGTCGTGCCCGCCACCCGGGTCCTCGCCGTACACCTGAGCCACCGCAATCCCCCCGGCGACGTGCTGACCCACCGCCTCGCCCAGGCCGGCGCGTCGGCCCCGGCCGACGGCGACACCTTCGACATCACGCCGCCCGCCCGCCCGGACGACGGCCCGGCCCCAGCGGCCACGCCGATCCCGACGCCCGCACCC
>NZ_JALKFU020001197.1 GCF_023242965.2 Frankia sp. AgKG'84/4 | reverse complement strand
GGCCCACCGCCCGCCGGCCCACCGCCACATGCCGAAGGGGGCAACGGGGGCAACGGCAGACCGCCTCGGCGCGGGCGGCGGCGCATCGAGTTCCCGCCCCGCGATCCAGCCTGACGGGCCGGGTCGTCCCAGAAGTTTTCCACAACTACAGCGAGACGCTGGATCAACGCGGACACAACCGTCATCGTCTTCTCATGGCCCTTATCCCTGGCCGACTCTCCTGGCAGGAGATCGCCCTCACGCAGGCCGGTGTGATCACGATTCGCGACGCGGTCGCCGCCGGCCTCCCCCGCACCGAGATCCGCGCGCGCCTGACCGAGAACCGCTGGCGTCAGCCGTACCGCGGCGTGCTGGTCACCGACCTCGCGCCGCCCGCCGACCCGCAGCGGCTGTGGGCCGCTCTGCAGGCCATCGGTCCCGACGCGGTGCTCGCCGGGGGCTGCGCGGCGGCCCTCGCCGGGCTGGCGGGCCACCCCACGGAACCGATAACGGTGCTGGTTCCGGCCCCGCGCCGGGTCAACGCCCCACCCGGCATCCAGGTGCGGCACAGCGCGCGGCTGGACACCACCGAGATCGACGCGCTGCGGCTGCCCCGGTGCACGACGCCGAGCCGGTCGGTGGTCGACATGGCCGAGTGGGCACCGACGCGGGCCCAGGCCCGCCGATCCGTCGTCGACGCGGTGCTCCAGGGCGTCGTCAGTCTCGGCGGGCTGCGGGCGGCGCTGGCCCGCCGAGGTCCGATCAGCCGGCGGACGCTGATCGCCGAGACGCTCGACGTGCTCGAGTCCGACGCTCCGCGGCTCACCGAGATCAGGCTGCGGCGCCTCGAGGAGCTCCACGACCTACCCGCCGCCCACTGTTCGGTGGACGGTCCGGCGGGTGAGCCCGCCTCCCGGCTGCGGGTGTGCTTCGAACCTTGGCCGGTCCGGGCCCAGATCGCGACGACGGTCACCGAACCACTCACCCGGTGCGGGCCGGGCGACGAGCTCGTCGTCCTGCTGCCGGCACGCCTGCTGCGCCAGGCACCCGACGAGGCCGCCACTCTGCTCACCGGCGCGCTGCGGGAGCGTGGCTGGGTGCCGCCGCGACGCGACGCCCCCGCGGCCATCGCGTCCTGACGGGCAGCAGGTCGCAGGGTTGGCGTGAGGCTGATCGTGCCGTAGTTTTGTCCGAACGATGATGCGGGAGCTTCCACTCAAGGAGGCTGAGAGGGCGGCTGGGTGCAGACCCGGGGCCGCCGACCGCCTGAACCTGTCCGGGTAATTCCGGCGTAGGGAGTGGCCGTAGTGTCTCCAGTTCTGTCCGTGCCGGCCGCCGTGGACTCGGGTCAGCCAGCCTGACCGGCAAGTCCGGCCAGCGGGTGCGACCCGCGCTCGCCGACGCCACGGACCTGGCCGAACGCGCCAGCCCTCCCGGTCGGAGCCTCGTCGGCGCGGGCTGATTCCCAGCCTGTCCCACCCACCCCGGCGGGAGCGCCGACGCGCGGCTTTTGGCGATCCCGATGACCGTCGGCATCGGACCTCGGTCCACACCTCGGTCGGGCAGGCGCCGCGCCCACGCGCGTGCCGAGCGTCGAGTTCGACGACGCCAACGGAGACGACGCCAACGGAGACGACGCCAACAGATCAGCACAGCCGACGAAAACGGAAAGGAGACAGGGTGTTCGCGCGCCGCCGCAGAGACCAGCCGGTGCCGGACGGCACCGCGCCGGCGCCGTCCGGCACGACCGGGATCGAAGTCTCCGGGGTCAGCCGCCGCTTCGGGGACACCGCCGCGCTGGACGGGACCGACCTGAGCATCCCGCCCGGCGCGAGGGTCGGCATCGTCGGGCCGAGCGGCTGCGGCAAGTCGACCCTGCTGTCGATGGTCTGCGGGCTGGACGAGCCGGACACCGGCCGCATCGAGGTGCTCGGCGCCACCCGCGGCGACGAGCGGCTGGCGCACTGCGCCTGGATGCCGCAGCGCGACCTGCTGCTGCCCTGGCGCGGGGTGCTGGCCAATGCCCGCGTCCCGCTGGAGAACCAGGGGTTGTCCCGCGCCGAGGCGTCGCGGCGGGTCGCACCGCTGCTCGACCGGTTCGGGCTCGCCGAGTTCGCCGAGCACCGGCCCGCGCAGCTGTCCGGGGGGATGCGCCAGCGGGTGGCGTTCCTGCGCACGATCGTCGCGGGCAAGCCGGTGCTGCTGCTCGACGAGCCGTTCGGCGCCCTCGACTCGATCACGCGCGCGGACCTGCAGGACTGGCTGCGGTCGATGCTCGCCGACGAGCCGCGCACTGTCCTGCTCGTCACCCACGACGTCGAGGAGGCGCTGCTGCTGTGCGACCGGGTCGCGGTGATGTCGGCCCGGCCGGGGCGGATCGTCGCGTCCGTCGACGTGGCGCCGTATGCCGGGCGCGGTCCCACCGCCCGGCGCGCCCGCCTCGCCGACCCCGAGTTCGTGGCGTTGCGGGACACCGTCCTCGGCCACCTGGAGGACGTCCGCCAGCCGACGGACGACCGCGGGCCGCAGGCCGTCCGGTGACCGTGACCCCGCGCGCCGCGAGGCCCACCTCCGTCCCCGCCGTCGGACCCGAAACGACAC
>NZ_JALKFU020001196.1 GCF_023242965.2 Frankia sp. AgKG'84/4 | reverse complement strand
GAGCCGGCGGGCGCGGGACCGGCGGGCGCGGGACCGGCGGGCGCGGGACCGGACGGCGACATCGAGCCGTCCCCACCGCGGCTGACGCCGACGGAGTGGCGGCTGCTCGCGGTGCTGGTCGACCAGCCCGGCAAGCTGATCTCCTCGCGGGCCCTGCTGGACCAGGTCTGGGGGCCGGGCCACGCCGATGACACCTCCAGCCTCCGGCTGTACGTCAACCGGCTGCGCCGCAAGCTCGAACCCGACCCGTCCCGTCCCCGCCACCTCACCACCGAACCCGGCATGGGCTACCGCTACCAGCCGTAGCAGGGCGCCGATGCGGCCTTTGATGGTCAGAACCCGCGGTCTCGGTCGGATACCCGGAACATTCGGTCAGTATTCTCTGACTTCCTGGTCGGGTGTGGCCGGATGAATGCGCGGCGTGGTGATCCGGGTGGAGCGCGCGAGGGATTGTTCGCGGCCCTTGGTGAACCGGGGAAATCGGACGTCGGTGAGAAAGAACTTCTCGATCCAGCCGGGAGCCGTCGACGCAGCGGCGACCGCGCCCGTAAAGGCGGCTATTCAATGCGATGGTGTCGGCCGCGCCATTGCGGCGGCCCACCCGCACGCCGGGTGGTGCTATCTGGCGCCGGCCCTCAGGACGGCCCGCAGTCCGCGATCCGCCCGCATCGCCGCCGCCGGATCCAGATTAGAAGCGACACTCTGTTGCGTAAATATGGTCGCCTTGCTAGCGTCCTGGTTCGGCGGCATTCTGACGACACCCTGCCCGTCCCGGCGGGCGGGAAGGGGACCCTGATGAAGGTAGACGCGATCGTTCAGTGCGACCTGAGCGATGCCGCGGACGTCGCCCGGCGGGCGCAGGATCGCGGTTTCGACCGGATGCTGCACGCCGAGGTCGCGCACGATCCGTTCCTGCCGTTAGCGCTCGCCGCGGCGGCGACCGACCGGATCTCGCTGGGCACGGGCATCGCGGTCGCGTTCGCCCGCAGCCCGATGACGGTCGCGGTCAGCGCGGCCGACCTGCACCGCCAGTCACGCGGCCGGTTCGTCCTCGGCCTCGGCAGCCAGATCCGTCCGCACGTCACCCGGCGCTTCGCGATGCCCTGGTCGCGCCCGGCCGCCCGAATGCGCGAGTACGTCGGCGCGCTGCGGGCGATCTGGACCTCCTGGCAGGACGGCTCCCCGCTGCGGTTCGACGGTGAGTTCTACCAGCACACCCTGATGACCCCGATGTTCAGCCATGGGCCGAGCGAGTATGGTGACCCGTCGATCTTCCTCGCCGGCGTCGGGCCGGAGATGACCGCGGTGGCCGGCGAGGTCGCCGACGGCTTCCTCGCGCACGGCTTCACCACCCCCAGCTACCTGCGCGAGGTCACCCTCGCAAACCTGGGCAGGGGACTGGACCGCGCCGGGCGGGACCGCTCGGCCATCGAAGTGAGCATTCCGCTGTTCAGCCTGCTCGGCCACGACGACGCCGAGATCGCCGCTCGGGCGTCCGGTGTCCGCCACACACTCGCCTTCTACGGCTCGACCCCGGCCTACCGCCCCGTCCTCGAGCATCACGGCTGGGGTGAGCTCGGCGTCGAGCTGACCCGGCTTTCCAAGCTCGGCGAATGGGCGAAGATGGGCGACGCGATCGACGACGAGGTGCTCCGCGAGTTCACGATCATCTGCGCGCCGGAGGAATTCACCGGCGAAGTCCTGCGTCGCTACGGCGATGTGGTCGACCGCGTCCAGATCGGCCTGGCCGAGAGCCGGTCCGACACCGTCCTCGCGGGCACGATGGCCGCCCTGCGCGCGCACCGTCGACCCTGACCCGCGTCGGCGGACGCCCGAATTCCCTCGCG
This sequence comes from Frankia sp. AgKG'84/4, assembly GCF_023242965.2. GTDB lineage: Bacteria > Actinomycetota > Actinomycetes > Frankiales > Frankiaceae > Frankia. The sequence continues at coordinate 746 of NZ_JALKFU020001196.1, read as the reverse complement.
CGACCGGCCGCGCGCCTGGGTCATGGGGGTGACCGGACCGGCGACGCTCCCGCTGGTGTCCGCGCCGTTGCGGACAGCGGCCGGGGCAGCGTCGGCGAGGCGATGATCCGCCGGCGCCCGCGGGTGATCGTGGCCAGCAGCATGAGCACGACGCCAACAGCGCACAGCGTGCGCACTGCGGTCGCCAGCTGGAGGATCGGCGGGGGGGCTGTGTCGAAGGCGGTCTCCAGCAGGGCGATGCGCAACGCGTACCCGCTGACGGATGCGGCCCCGGCGACCCGGCGGAACACCCCATCCAGGACCAGGACCCACACGCCTAGCAGCCCCATCGCCCCGACCAGCCCCAGGTTCACGACGCCGTCACCGAACGCCGTGATCGTCGAGGAGGTCGGCAGGTCCGCGGGCAGGTCGAACACGGCATGGCTGATCCGTCGCCCCTGGTCGGCCGTCGGCTTTCCCGGATACAGCAACCGTGGAACGAGGACGCCGGCCTGGTCGCGCAGTGCCACCACCGACCTGACCTCCGGATCGTCCTTCACCTCCAGCGCCCGCAGGAGGTAGGGCCGGTAGTCCAGCCGACGGATGACTACCTCGGCGAGCGAGCCCGGTGTCGTCGACTGGTAGCCGGCGCTGGCCGCCTGGCCGGCGCGCACCGAGCTGCCCGCCACGAACACCGGGCCCGCCACGAACATCCTCGCCGGCATCGGCGTCGGCCTGGAGTCAGCCGTCTACTCGGCACTGCTGAT